>CAZAIW010000094.1:778-8729 GCA_964485285.1 uncultured Burkholderiaceae bacterium
GGCCTTTGCCGCCACGCTGTATCCCAGCTGGCGTGCCAGCCGCGTCAATCCTGCGGAGGCGCTGCGCTATGAATAGCCACACCACTTTGCCTATGATCTTGCAGGCCAAGCACTTAAGCAAACGTTTTCGCGATGGCGTGCTCGATGTCACGGTGCTGCACAACCTCAGTCTCGATGTGGCGCATGGCGAGACGCTGGCGATTGTGGGGGCCTCGGGTTCGGGCAAGAGCACGCTCCTGCATCTGCTGGGTGGCTTAGATACACCGACCAGCGGCAGCGTCACGCTTATGGGGCGTGACTGGTCTTCGCTTGGCCTTAGCCAGCAAGGCGCGTGGCGTAATCAGCATCTTGGGTTTGTGTACCAATTCCATCATCTGCTGCCCGAGTTTTCTGCGCTCGATAACGTGGCCATGCCGCTGTTCATTCGGCGCATCCCGCGTAGCGAAGCCCGCGAGCAGGCGGCACATATTTTGAAAGAGGTCGGGCTGCAAAGTCGCATGGCGCATCGGCCTGCCGAGTTATCAGGCGGCGAGCGCCAGCGCGTGGCGATTGCGCGCTCATTGGTTTGCAAACCTGCTTGTGTCTTGGCTGACGAGCCGACCGGTAATTTGGACAGGCGTACGGCCGACGGCATTTTTGAGATGATGCTCGCGCTAGCCAAGGCGCAGGGCACCGCGTTTGTGCTGGTCACGCATGATGAGGCGCTGGCAAGAAGGTGTGATCGCATTTTTCCGCTGGCTGCCCATGTGGATCGATAGTCACTGCCACCTTGATGCGGCTGAGTTTGATCGTGATCGTGATGCGGTTCGTTTGGACGCAAAGCGCTTAGGCGTTGGTGTATGCGTCATCCCCGCCGTGCAGCGCGGCAATTTTGACGAGGTGCGAACGCTTGCGCATCGCTATGGCGATGTGTATGCGCTGGGCATTCATCCGCTGTATGTTGCGCAGGCTACGCTAGACGATTTAGTTGTCCTAGAGGCGCAGTTAAGCCTGCACAAAGCCGATCCGCGCCTCGTTGCGGTTGGCGAAATAGGGCTGGACTACTTTGTGCCTGATCTGTGCACCGATCCCATGCGTGCGCGGCAGTGGCACTTTTATACACAGCAGCTCTTGCTAGCCAAGCGCTACGACCTGCCCGTGATTGTTCACGTACGAAAGAGCTGCGATCAGGTGCTCAAAGGCTTGCGCGATGTCGGCTGGACGCGAGCCGATGGCACGCCCAAGGGCGGCATTGCGCACGCTTTTAATGGCAGTTGGCAGCAGGCGGAGCAATTCATCGCGCTGGGATTTAAGCTGGGTTTTGGTGGTGCCTTGACCTATGACCGTGCCACGCACATTCGGCAACTCGCCGCCCAATTACCGCTGGACGCTATCGTGCTAGAGACCGACGCACCGGACATCGTTCCGCAGTGGCTGTATGTGACGGCCGCGCAGCGTGCGCAAGGTGAGGCTTGGCAAAACAACACACCAGCGCAGTTGCCGCGTATCGGTCAGGTGTTGGCCGATGTGCGCGGTGTGGACGCGGCGCACATCGCGCGGCAAACCACCGCCAACGTGCACGATGCCTTAGTGGGTGTAGGGCGACTCGCGCTCAATGAGCCAGCGCCCATCTTGTAGCGACATCAATAAAGTTTTGTCGGCAAACCGAGCCAGTTGCTTGCCTTGGGCGACCAGTATTTGTTTGAACGTCAGCCGCGCTTGGTTGCTGCCGATTGGCCAGACGCGAACGTCATAGATGTTCAGGTTGACCGTACCCGTTAGCGCACGCAGCGTCGCGGCTCTATCTTCACGCCATGCTGCATGCGATGCGCGAGTGCCCTTGTAGGTGGGTACATAGCTGGCAAGATAGGCTTGAGTATCCTTGCGCTGCCATGCGCTTTGCCATTGGCGCATGGCTTGCACGGGGGCTAGCGCTTCGGTGGGGTTGTCTGATTTTTTGGGAGAAGCGTTGGGGGCAGTCGCTTGGATCGCTCGTTCGCGCAGGGCCGCAGCTCGTGCATCAGCCGCATGCAGTGCAGCTAACTGCTGGGTCGCCAAGGCAGAGACAGTGGTGAAGTATTTTTTGTGATCCGCATCCTTGGCAATCACAACGTATTGGGCTTGATCGGCCACAGGAATGGCCGCAATAGCTTGGTAGAGTTTGGCTGCATCGGGGCGGCGATTGATGTGCTCATAGACCCTTGCCAGCTCATAAAAAACAAAGGGGTTGGTCGGCTCGGCCTTGGCTAAGGGGATGAGCAGCGCCTCTGCGCCAGCCCAGTCGCCCCTCTCTTGTGCATCTTGAGCCTGCTCTAAAGTATCGTGCGTGCTTTGTGCTGCCGTGCTTTGAGCTGACGTTGTAGACTGCGCCATCGTCACCGTACTGAGGCTGAAGGCACTCAGAGCAGCGACGAGTGCCAACAGTAAACGAGAGTTTTTAGAGCCGTTCATCATCATGTCTATTTTTGAATGCGTTCACTTTCAATGAGCCACTTGCCATCCTTAAGTGTAAACATCATGACCTTGTAGGTGTGCTCTTTAATCAAATTGGACTGGTAATGCTGCGCGAACCGAGCTTCCACTTGGGTAGGGCTAACGGTTTTGTAGGTGATACCGTCCACATCAATTTGTATCGTCTTAGCACGTGAAATGTTGATTTGGCGTTGCTGCTCCCAAGCACGGCGCGTGGCGAACGTGCCCCGAAAATCAGCGGTGTAGCTGGCGTAGTAAAGCGGTATATCTTTGTCGGCCCAAGCCGTTGCCCATTGCTTTAAGGCATCGGCCACCGCCACATGGCTCGCTGCTGGGCGCGAGGCCTCGGGCAGAGAGGCGGTTGCGGCCACTGCTACCGCAGGGCTAGCTGCTGGTGAGGTTGCGGGTTGTGCGGGTGGTGTCACCGCAACGGCTTGTTTGGCCACAATGGCGTTGAGCTTTGACTGCGCCAGCGATTGCAGCGTGACGAGTCGGCTGGCATAAGGCTGACGAACCACAACGGTGTATTGACTTGGGTTACCTTGCAGCGTGTTGACTAGGCCTGTGTAAATCTGTTTGGCTTCCTCTGTCCGGTTAGTGTTTTCATACACCTGCGCAAGATCGTATAAAACAAAAGGATTCTTCGGTTGACTTTGCACGAGTGGTTTCAAAATCGTCTCGGCGCTACTCCAATTGCGTTTAGCAACAGCCTCACGCGCCAGCGAGAGTTGGTCGTTGATATCACTTTGTGCGCCGGCAAATCCACTGCACAATAATGCAGCGGTCAATAGGCTGGCCTTTACCGCTGCATCCAGCATAGAGCTGCGCGCAAAGCGGTTCGTGAATGTAGAAAACAAATTTGAATACATAAGATAGCCTTCCATCGAAGAATGTGTCATTATAGGTGAGGCTTTCTTCGGCTAGTTTAATGATTATGACCTAATGAAAAAGAATCAAATTTTGGCAGCCCCCACCTTGAGCGAATGGGGCGGTGTGCGCTGCTTGCATCTGGATAGTCCATGGGTGCAAGGCACCATGACGATCAAAACACCGTTCCACATTGAGCTCGATTACGTGCAGCGCATGATGGCGTGGCTCTTGTTTGTGCCAAGCACGTCCTTGAAGGACAGATGCGCTGTGCAGCTGGGACTGGGCGCGGCGGCCATTACCAAATGCTGCTACAAAGTGCTGGGTATGCAAACAGCGGCTATCGAGATTAATCCTCAAGTGATCAGCATTTGTCGCCAGTGGTTTAAGCTGCCGCCCGACAACAACCGACTCGAAGTCGTGCTGGCCGATGCGGCGCAAGAGATCAAGTCCGCAAGGTGGCAGGGCCGTGTGGATGCACTCGCGGTTGATCTTTACGACCACGAGGCAGCGGCTCCAGTCATGGACACGCTTGACTTTTACCAAGACTGCCGCGCCATGCTGACCGATGACGGCATGATGACGGTCAACTTGTTTGGACGCGCCAACAGTTATCCGAAAAGCCTAGCCACTATCCGCACGGCTTTTGGTGCCGGTTGCGTGTGGGCTTTTCAACCCACACGCGAGGGCAACACGGTGGTGCTGGCTTTTCGCACCGCGCTCAGTGAGGCGGCGGTTGCGCGTGAAGTGCTAGAGCAGCGTGCGCAAACGATTGAGTCGCGTTTTGAGTTGCCGGCCAAAAAATGGTTGAAACTACTTAGTCCCGTTGCCACAGCGCTCACCTAGAATCATTTTTCCATTTGTTATTTTTGAGGACTGCAACATGAAAAAATTGAAAACCGCTGTTGTGACTGCGCTGGCGCTGACCTCGCTCCATGTACTGGCGCAAAACTATCCTAACAAGCCGATTAACCTCGTCGTGCCTTTTGCACCGGGCGGTACAACGGACATTGTGGGGCGCGTTATTTCCGACCCTCTGGCTAAATTGCTGGGGCAGCCCGTGGTGGTGATTAACAAAGTGGGCGGCGGCGGTGTGGTGGGAGCGGCAGAAACCGTGCGCGCACTGCCTGACGGTTACAACTTGGGCATGGCGACGGTGTCGACCACGGCGGCTAATCCGGCGATTAACCCTAAAACGCCGTACAACCCGATTACCGACTTCACTCCCATTGTCAACATTGCGGCTACGCCCAACGTGATTGCGGTGCATCCTAGTTTTTGCAATGACTTACCCAAAGGAGCCGCCTGCGACTACAACGGTTTTGTTGCACACCTGAAAAAAAATCCTGGCAAATACTCCTACGCCACCTCGGGCGTGGGTGGCATTGGTCACTTGCAAACCGAGCTCTACAAAAGTATGGCGGGTGTGTTCATTACGCACATTCCGTACTCGGGTGCAGGGCCTGCGCTGCGCGATACCGTGGGCGGACAAGTCGCCATTATTTTTGACAACCTACCCTCGGCACTGCCCTTTATCAAAGACGGCAAATTGATTGCCATCGTGGTGGCTGCGCCTACGCGCCTGCAAGTGCTGCCAAGCACGCCAACCTTTAAAGAGGTGGGACTAGAGCCCGTCAACCGCATGGCCTACTACGGCATTTATGGGCCTAAAAATTTGCCCAAAGACATTGTTGACAAAATCAACGGCGGCGTGAGAAAAGCGGTCGAAGACCCCGTGGTCAAAAAGAAAATTGAAGACACCGGTTCGCTTATTGTGGCCAACAGCCCCGAGCAATTTGCCGCGCAAATCAAAGCCGAATACGAGGTCTACAAAAAAGTGGTCGATAGCGCTAAGCTCAAACTCGACTAACGGGACGGGGCAGATGTCAGCCCTGATCAATACTTTTATTGACACGCTGTGGCTAGAAGAAGGGCTGGCAAAAAATACACTGCAAGCCTATCGCCGCGACTTGACACTCTTTGCCGCGTGGCTGGTGCCGCAAGGGCTGGCGCTTGAGCAAGTCACACAAGTCCAAATGGATGGCTACTTTGAAGCTCAATTTGCCACCACCAAAAGCACAACCGCCAATCGCCGCCAAGCGGCCTTCAAACGGTTTTATCGATGGGCGCTGCGCGAGCGCCACATGGCGCAAGACCCCACGCTCAGGTTGGTGAGCGCCAAGGCGCTGCACCGATCCATTAAAACGCTGACCGAAAAACAAGTCGAAACGCTGCTGGGCGCACCCAACATCGATACGGCGCTTGGTCTGCGCGACCGCGCCATGCTAGAGCTGCTCTACGCCTGCGGCTTGCGGGTTAGTGAGCTGGTGAGCCTCAAAACAGTGCAAATCAGCTTGAACGACCACGCGCTGCGCGTTACGGGCAAAGGCAGTAAAGAGCGCGTGGTGCCCTTTGGCGAGATAGCCGCCCAGTGGCTGGAGCGTTATCTCGCCACATCGCGTCCGGACATACTGAGTGGGCAACTCACCGATGACCTCTTTGTGACCACGCGCGGTAGCGCCATGACGCGCGAGGGCTTTTGGCATCTCATCAAAAAATATGCGCGGCAAGCGGGCATCACCGCGCCGCTGTCGCCGCACACGCTGCGCCATGCCTTTGCCACGCACCTGCTCAATCACGGTGCCGATCTGCGAGCCGTGCAGCTTTTACTGGGGCACGCGGACATCACCACCACCACCATCTACACACACGTGGCAAAAGAGCGGCTCAAGCAAGTCATCCAGCAGCATCACCCTAGGGGATAGCAGGGCAAGATAAGGGGCAGTGCGATAATCCGAGCATGAGTGAATCGATCCATTTTTCTATTAAATACGATGGCCCTGCACTGGTTGATCATCGAATGGATTTGCGTGAACTGGCCCCCGCTCTTATTGCGCTTTCTAGCTTACTTGAGGAGGCGAATAAGGCCGCCTTTAGCGATGCAGCTTCTGAGGTGCGTGTTCATGTCCAAGGTAACTTTAAAGGCGGCTCATTTGGGGTCGATTTAATTGCCGTTCAAAGTATCACGCAGCAAATTGTGTCTATTTTTTCCGGTACCGAAGCCACTGCTGCAGCTAATTTATTTGCTATTTTGAGTGGCATTGGTTTGCTAGGTGCCGGCGGACTTATTGGCGTTATTAAGTGGCTCAAAGGGCGCAAGCCATCCACCATACGTAGCGAGGGCGATAAGTCGATATTTGAGCTGAAATTATCCGAGTCGGTAGAAACTTTTGAGGCTGACTTACTCACCGGAAGGCTCTATCAAAGTCGTATCGTGCGTCAAGCCTTGGCAAAGGTCATTAAACCGTTAGAGCGTGAGGGGATCGATGTTTTTGCGACCGGGCGTGATGGCAAGACAGAGGTTGTCGTCGAAAAAGCGGATGTTCCTTCATTTGAAATGGCGGCCAGTGAAGCCGATACGGTGTCAGATACCTTGAGCTCAGGCGTGTTGTTGCAAATCGAATCGCCTGTTTTTAAAGACGACAACAAATGGCGCTTTAGCGACGGAGCCACCTCTTTCTTTGCAGAGATTGCTGACAAATCATTTCTTGAGCGAGTCAATGCGGGGCAAGAGCGCTTTGGTAAAGGCGATGTATTGATCGTTGACTTGCGGCGCATTCAAAGTATTACCGATAATGGCCTCAAACTTGAATACATTGTGGCAAAGGTGAGCGAACACCGAGCACCGTTGCAAATGCATTTGAAGTGATGAAAACCCCCTGAGGGCGCTTGCCCTCATCCCCCCCCCACCACGCTTGCACTGATAGGCACCACCGTGAACAAAAAAGTCTTTATCAAAACCTTTGGCTGTCAAATGAACGAGTACGACTCGGACAAGATGGTCGATGTCCTTGCCGCCGCCGAGGGCTATACCCAAACCGACAACGTCGATGAGGCCGATCTCATCTTGTTCAACACCTGCTCGGTGCGTGAAAAAGCGCAGGAAAAAGTCTTTAGCGACTTGGGGCGCGTCAAACACCTGAAAGCACGTGGCGTACAAATTGGCGTGGGTGGCTGCGTGGCCAGTCAAGAGGGCGCGGACATCATTGCACGCGCACCCTACGTGGACGTGGTGTTTGGCCCGCAAACCTTGCACCGCTTGCCCGAGATGCTGCGTGATCGCCAAGCGCGTAACAAGCCGCAGGTGGACATCAGCTTCCCAGAAATTGAAAAGTTTGACCACCTACCCCCTGCGCGTGTCGAGGGTGCTTCGGCCTTCGTCTCCATCATGGAGGGCTGCTCCAAATACTGCTCCTACTGCGTCGTGCCCTACACGCGCGGCGAAGAGGTCAGCCGTCCGCTGGACGACATCATGGCGGAGATCGAGCACCTGACCCAGCAAGGCGTGATCGAGGTCAACCTGCTGGGGCAAAACGTCAACGGTTACCGGGGGCGCTTGGTCAAAAATGACCCTGGCAGCGAAGTCGTGGACTTTGCCTATCTGCTGGGCCGTGTGGGCGAACTCGATGCCATCCAGCGCATTCGCTACACCACCAGCCACCCCAGCGAATTTAGCCAGCGCCTGATCGACTGCTATGCCAGCAACCCCAAGCTCGTCAACCATTTGCACCTGCCCGTGCAGCATGGGGCAGACCGCATCTTGATGGCCATGAAGCGCGGCTACACGGCGCTG
>CAZAIW010000095.1:0-7425 GCA_964485285.1 uncultured Burkholderiaceae bacterium
GTGCAGATACTTACCATTTTGCATAGCGCCAGAGATCGATCATAAAAATCTAGTTGCTACATCATTCGTGTGTGATGTTCTCCCCACTCATCTCTTAACCGGCGAGCGTTCCATGAGGTCGGCTAGGTAGTGGGCAACGCCTGCTCGTTCGCGCTCTAAAAATCGCTCAATCGCCTTAGCAAATTGGGGATGCTGGATGTGGTGCATTGACGTTGATGTGACGGGTAACAAGGCGCGAGCCATTTTGTGCTCGCCTTGTGCGCCGCCTTCAAAGCGGTGGTAGCCGTTTGCAATGCACCACTGGATGGGCTGGTAGTAGCACGTCTCAAAGTGTAGGCAATCGACGCGCATGATCGCGCCCCAGTAGCGTCCGTAGGCGACTTTTTCCGTCCAGGTGCTGCCATCGGCTGCGTGGGTGTGGGTGTGCTCTTGAATCGCCATCAGACTGGACGCGATGGGTTGCCCTGCTAGCTGCGCAATAAACAGTAACCAGTCGCTGGGCATGTCGGTTGCCATGCGGCGGAAGAAATCCCGCGTGAGGTAGGGCGCGTTGCCGTGTTCAAAGTAGGTTTGCTCGTAGCAGGTGTAGAAGAAGTCCCAATCCGCAGCGCTGATGGCGTGGCCTTGCGCATGCCGAAAGGTGATGCCCGCGCCCTGTTGTTCATCCAGAACTTTACGGCGTTCTTGTTTGATTTTTTTGCGCTTGTCGTGCGCGAGCGTCGCTAGAAAATCATCAAAGTCGGTGTAGGGCGTGGCCTGCGCATGGGCATGCCGATTGGTCCAGTGGAATTGCATGGTGTGGCGCGGCATCATGGCGGCAGCGCCGTCCGTGCAAGCGGCTTGATCGGCTTTAGAGGTGAAGAGCAGGTGCAGCGACGATAGGTGCTCGGTATCGCACAGTTGCTGGCAAGCCATGATGAGCGTGGCTTTGGCGGTGTCGTGCCGTGCCAAAAGCCGTGTGCCGGGAACGGGCGTAAAGGGCACGGCGATGACGGCTTTGGGGTAGTAGTCGAGTCCGTGCTGGGCATAGGCGTTGGCCCAGCTTTGATCGAAGACGTACTCGCCATACGAGTGGGGCTTGAGGTAGAGCGCACACGCGGCAACGAGTTGCGCCTTGGACGATGTATCCGACCACAGCGTCACGATGCGCAAGTCCCAGCCCGTCTCGGGCGTGGCCGAGCCGCTTGCTTGCAGCGCGTGCAGGTACTCCCAGCGCATAAACGGTGTGGGTTCGGTTTGGCAGGACAGTAGGTCGTTCCAAGCCGCGCGGTCAACCGCGAGCCAGTCGGTTGAGATGCGGGTGACATAATTGGCGGATGACTTCATCTGATTCCATGTGTGCTTTAAAAATCGCGGTGGCCCAATTAAACCTGACGGTGGGCGATATGGTGGGGAATGCTGAAAAAATCGTCTCTGCCAGCCGCGCAGCTTATGCGCAAGGTGCGCGTTTGGTGTTGACCCCCGAGCTGTCGATTTGTGGTTATCCACCCGAAGATTTGCTTTTGCGCCCCTCGTTTATGGCCGCGTGCGATAACGCGCTTGCCCGCGTGGCGCATGAGCTGGCGGATTTGCAAGGTCTGCACGTGGTGGTGGGGCATCCGCAAGGGACGGATCTACGCACGCGAAGCGTGGCGATCTCAAGGCGCACCAATCAGCTCAGCGTGGTGTGCGCCGGACGTGTGGTGGCCACGTATGCCAAGCGCGAGCTACCCAACTACCAAGTGTTTGATGAGCGGCGCTATTTTGTTGCCGGTGACGCACCTTGCGTGATCGACGTGGCGTGCACCCGTGTGGGTCTTTTGATTTGCGAGGACGCATGGTTTGATGAGCCGGTGCGTGACAGTCTGGCAGCGGGCGCTCAGGTGCTGGCGGTTGTGAATGCCTCGCCCTTTCATGTGGGCAAGCAGCAAGAGCGACTGGCGCGGATGCGAGCGGCGTGTGCACAGTCTGGCTTGCCGTTGATCTACGCGCACTGCGTGGGCGGACAAGATGAGATGGTGTTTGATGGTGCCTCGTTTGCCTTGCAAGCCGATGGCGAATTAGCCGGAAAAGCCAAGAGTTTTGCCGAAGATATAGCCTATTTTCAAACCCTGCCTAGCCTAGAGGCCTTACCCAGTGGCGCTTTGCGGCTTGTTTGCCCTGCAAGCCAATCGGCACAAGGCTTGCAGGACGATGACCTGTCAGATTTGTGGCATGCGCTCGTGCTGGGCGTGCATGATTACGTGACCAAGAACGGCTTTCCCAGCGTGCTGCTGGGGCTGTCGGGCGGGATTGATTCGGCTTTGGTGCTGGCTATTGCTGTTGATGCGCTGGGTGCCCAGCGTGTGCGCACCGTGATGATGCCTTCGCCCTACACCGCCGAAATTTCGTGGGTCGATGCACGCGAGATGGCCGCTCGGCTTGGGGTGCGCTATGACGAGTTGTCCATCGTTCCTGAGTTTGATGCCTTCAAAGCCACGCTGGCTAAGGACTTTGCGGGCTTGGCCGAGGATACGACGGAGGAGAACATCCAAGCGCGGATTCGCGGCACGCTGTTGATGGCGCTGTCTAACAAGTTTGGCTCCATCGTGCTGACCACGGGAAACAAGAGTGAGATGGCAACGGGATACTGCACGCTCTACGGCGATATGGCGGGTGGCTTTGCGGTGATTAAAGACGTGGCGAAAACAACGGTCTTTGCGCTGGCGCGTTGGCGTAACGCGCACGACCCGTTCGGCACGGGCAGCGCGCCCATCCCCGAGCGCATCATCACCCGGCCGCCCAGCGCCGAGCTGCGCCCCGATCAAACCGACCAAGACAGTTTGCCGCCCTACGAAGTGCTCGATGCCATCCTAGAGCGCTACATGGAGGATGACCAAAGCATCGAACACATTGTGGCGGCGGGCTTTGCGCCTAGCGATGTGGAGCGCGTAACCAAGCTCATCAAAATCAACGAATACAAGCGCCGCCAAGCGCCCATTGGCATCCGCGTGACGCACCGCAGTTTTGGCAAAGATTGGCGCTATCCCATCACCTCAAAATTTAGAGCCTAAAACATCATGCTGCTTCAACCCGACATCCATCCCGTTGCTCTGCAATTGGGGCCACTCGCCATTCACTGGTACGGACTGACCTATCTTGCCGCGTTTGGTTTTTTTGTGCTGCTGGGCGTACGGCGCCTTTTGCACTTTCCTTTTGTGGGACTAAAGGCGTGGACACGCCGGGATGTAGAAGACATTCTGTTCTTAGGCGTGGTGGGTGTGATTGTGGGTGGACGCATCGGTTACTGTTTGTTTTACAAACCCGGGTATTACGTAGCGCATCCGCTTGAAATTTTTTACGTCTGGCAAGGCGGCATGAGTTTTCACGGCGGCATGATAGGCGTGGTCGTGGCCGAAATTTGGTTCGCCATCACGCGCCAACGTCCGCTTTTACAAGTGGCCGATTTTGTGGCTCCGTGCGTGCCGACGGGACTGGCCATGGGGCGTGTGGGTAACTTCATCAACGGCGAGTTGTGGGGGCGGGTGGCCGATCCCACATTGCCGTGGGCGATGCTGTTTAGAGACGACCCCGCGCAGCTGCCGCGTCATCCCTCGCAGGTCTACCAGTTTTTGCTAGAAGGTTTATTGCTCTTCGTGTGTCTGTGGTGGTTTGCTAGGAGCCGCACCAAGCAAAACTACCAATCAGGTCAGACCGCAGCGTTCTTTTTGGTGGGCTACGGATGGATGCGCTTTACGGCAGAGTTCTTCCGCGAACCCGACGCGCATCTTGGTATCTTGAGCCTTGGCATGAGCATGGGGCAGTGGCTGTGTTTACCGATGATGGTGGGCGGCATCGCACTGTGGGTGTGGGCGGGGAAGCAGCGGAGTTAGGGCGGAGATAACCCCCCGTTAAGCTGAGCGAGCCGCCATTAACGCCCGAGCTACTTTAGCCACTAAGGCAGGATACTTCGGTGACAGTTCACCGAATTTGGGTGTGCCGTGGACGGAGGCAACAAAATGCTCTTGGGTATAAGGTAGTGTGTAGCGCCTAGAAAAATGAAAAACGGTATCGTTGAACAGACCTGTCTCGTGAAACCAAGGGTCTGTTGTTTTGATAAGCAAATCTGTTGCGTTGCGCGGACGCTTGCCGCGTTCGCTAGCGCCACCTAATACAACAACTTGGGCGATGCGCTGGCTTGCGTTAACAGCCATCACAAGCGCTGGATGGCGCACTTTTGAGACGCGACCACTGTGATCAATGTAGGGCACGATGCACCACACAATATCACCAACGTTTGGGGCTTGCCATTTCCTATCCGCTGCTGCCACTTATGTAATACCCCAAGCCTGCGCTAAGGTTTGAGTAGGTTTAAATTTCTTGCCGCGCATGGCTTTAGCTGAAACGTCTGCGAGCAATTGCCATTCAGCCTCTGTCGGAGAGCGAGTCCCCTCTGCGATGGTTGGCGGCAATTGCTTGGCGCTATTCAAACGTCCCATTTGGACATCTTCATACAAACGTGAGAGCGCGAAATGTGTCACAAATGTGGCATCTTGCCCAAAGTGTTCGGTCAGCATATCAAAGCGCGTGCGACTGATGGTTAGAACGCTATCGGGTTTGAACTTGACGTACAGCACATCGGCTGGCGAATACTTGGTAGCAGAGCGAGTAGCCATAGTTGAAATAGATGCTTGATAAAAGCTAGATTTTATCAAGTTTTTATCAGGCAATGACGGGTGGGCTGATGTGCTACTTACCAGCTAACCCACTTACGCATCCCCTATCGCACCCAAGGCCTCAAACGGCAACGCTTGTTTGACCAAGATCACGGAGCAAGGCGCGTCCATCGCCACGCGAATGGGCACGGTGAGCACAAAGCGCTGGAGTTGCAAGCCATGTGTGGCAGCGCCCATGATGATGGTGCTGACTTGGTTGCCTTTGGCGTAGGTCAGCAGCGCCTCGGCGGGGTCGCTGGATTCCAGCACGTGATACGAGCACTGATGTCCCGACATATCAATCGGCTCAGCCCATTGGCGCAGCATGGTGAGGTAGTTGCGCTGGACTTGGGTCTCGCTTTTGCTGCTGTCGGTGCTACTGGTTTGGTTGGGTGAGATGACGGTAATGACCGCCAAGCGAGCTCCCGGACGAATACCGAGCGAGCGCTTAACGGCTTCGCGCAGCGAGTACAGCGTGGCATCGGTCACATCTTGATGCGGCACGGCGACCATCAAAATAGGGACTTGGTCGATTTGTTCGGTGGGCAGCGGGCTGGGTTTGTAGTGCTTACCCGCCGCTTTAATCCAGCGCCGAAAGTGAAACCAAAACCCCGGGTTGCGCAGCTTTTTCCCGCGTGCGGTGATGCGCACTTGATCGGGGTTTTCAAGGTCAAGCGCCAAATGGGCGCAAGACGGGTAGCGGTGATCGGCCTCGGGCTCTAGGCAGCGCAAGATAATTTCTTGCAACCACTCAGGGCAGTCGGGTCTGAGCTGACGCACAGGGCGCGGACTCATCCACAGTCGCTGCCGCATACCGCCCTCTGTGGAGGGTGAGCCAAAGGCGAGTTCGCCCGTCGCCAGCTCGTACAGGATGACACCAATGGCAAACATATCGCTACGTGCGTCCCCGCGTATGCCCACAATTTGCTCGGGCGCAATCCACACGGGCGAACCCACGCTTTTGCGCAGCTGCTCGGCCAGCAAGTCGGGAAAGTGCGCATGGCACGACAGACCAAAATCTAAGAGAGCAACGCGCCCGTCGGGCCGCAGTAATACGTTGGCGGGTTTGAGGTCAAGGTGGCAGATATTTTGCTGGTGCAAGTGATGCGTGGCACGCGCCAGCGCCGAGCCAATCTGGCAAATCTCTGGCGGTGTAAAGGCTTGTTTGCTGTCGGTATGTTCGTCGATGATTTGCTGCAATGTCTTGCCAGCGATGTGCTCCATCACCAAGTAGGGCAGGCGTTCGATATCGCCTGCGGCCACAAAGCGCGGGGCATAGGGGCTGCTCAGTGCTTGCAAAATTTGCTGCTCGACTTCATGGCTGACGATGTTTTCGCCGCCATCACCTGCGGTCATGCGCGGCACTTTCATGACCATCGGAAACTTGCTGGGGATGTTGGGGTCTGCGTAGCGCACCGAGTAAATATGCGCCATACCGCCGGCGTGCAGGCACTCTTCAATTAAAAAACCATCAATGACGGTATGGGGTTCCAACAGTTTCATGTACCGCTTTCTATACGCTTGGCTAGGGATTCGGGCAGTCCCGCCAAACGAATACTTTGGGCGGTAGCTGCATGGTCATAGCCTACGCGGTGAAAGCAAAGCGTGCTTTGCGTTAGATCAAATAGGGCATACATCGCTTTGGGGTTGCCGTCGCGTGGTTGACCGACCGAGCCTATCGTGGCAACCCAGTGGCGATGCGCTGGAACCGGAATGGGAACGCCTGCCGTGGGTTGAAACAGCATGACGCGCTGCTGGGCGCTACGGTAAAACAGGCGCTGGTGATGAACGTGTCCGCTAAAGATGTAGCGAATGCCGGGGTCAATGGCTTGGGCGGCTTGCAGGCTTTGCTCGGCGCGGCGTTCATCCTCGACATAGTACCAGCGTTCTGGCTGGTGGGCGCTGGCGTGGGCGAGGTAGATGCGATCTAACTGCGCGGTCATGGGCAGATGGGTGAGCCACTCGCGATCCGATGCGCTCAATTGCTCACGTGTCCAAGCTGCCGTGGCATAGCCCCAGCTGTAGGTGGTGGGTTGAGGGGCTGTGGCGATGGGTGATCGTGCGGGAAGGGCTGCTGAGTTGGATGCTCCGGCCATCGCGTCGTGGTTACCTTGGATGATTCGGGCACCTTGCGCTTGCAGCTCTTGGCACAGGGCAACGACTTCGCGGGGCTGTGCGCCATAGCCAACCAAGTCGCCCAAAATGGCAAAGTCGGTTGCGCCTTGTTGCCGTGCATGCGCAAGGCAGGCCTCCAGCGCTGCAAGATTGGCGTGTAGATCGGACAGAAGTGCCAGTTTCATGATTCAAACTCTTTCGTGTGATGCTTTTTGCTAGCAGGCAGGGGGACGCTGCCAAGGAGGGTTCGTTAGAATGCGAGGCTGTCTAAAGTTTACCGTTTTGCTATGCCCATTTCATCCCAAACCTTGTCTGTTGCGGACATTCGTAAAACCTTTCTCGATTTCTTCGCCTCTAAGGGGCACACCATTGTGGCCTCTAGTCCTTTGGTGCCCGGCAATGACCCCACACTCATGTTCACCAACAGCGGTATGGTGCAGTTTAAGGATGTGTTTTTAGGGACGGATAAGCGCTCCTATGTCCGTGCAGCCAGCGTTCAAGCGTGTTTGCGGGCTGGTGGCAAGCACAACGATTTAGAGAACGTGGGCTATACCGCCCGCCATCACACTTTCTTCGAGATGCTGGGTAACTGGTCGTTTGGTGATTACTTTAAGCGCGACTCGCTGGTGTGGGGGGG
>CAZAIW010000095.1:7435-8621 GCA_964485285.1 uncultured Burkholderiaceae bacterium
GCTCACCAAGGTCTACAAGCTGCCGCCTGAGCGCTTATTGGCAACGGTGTACATCGACGACCAAGAGGCATACGACATTTGGCACGACGTGATTGGGTTGCCTGCTGATCGCATTATTCGGATTGGTGACAACAAGGGCGGCAAATACAAATCCGACAATTTCTGGATGATGGCTGACACGGGGCCTTGCGGTCCTTGCTCAGAGATTTTTTACGATCACGGCGACCACATCCCCGGTGGCCCACCCGGTAGCCCCGGTGAGGACGGTGACCGCTTCATTGAAATTTGGAACCACGTGTTCATGCAATTTGATATGCAGGCTGATGGCTCGCTGGTCAAACTGCCTGCGCCTTGTGTGGATACTGGGATGGGGCTGGAGCGCATCGCCGCGATTTTGCAACACGTGCACAGCAACTACGAGATCGACATTTTTGATGCCCTCATCAAAGCTGCAGCGCAGGCAACCGGCTGCCTTGACTTAGATAACAAGAGCCTGCGCGTGATTGCTGACCATATTCGTGCTTGCTCCTTCTTGGTAGTCGATGGCGTGAATCCCAGCAACGAGGGGCGCGGCTATGTGCAGCGCCGCATTGTGCGACGCGCGATTCGGCATGGCTACAAACTGGGTCAAAAGACACCGTTCTTTCACAAGCTGGTTCAAGAGTTGGTGCAGCAAATGGGACAGGCCTATCCGCGCCTTGCCGCTGATGAGGCGCGTATCACGGCGGTCTTGAAGGCGGAGGAAGAGCGCTTCTTTGAAACGCTAGAAATCGGCATGAAAATTTTGGACGATGCCCTGCAAGGCAATGTGGCTGTGCTTCCTGGCGAGGTTGCCTTCAAACTCCACGATACATATGGCTTCCCGCTTGACCTTACGCAAGATGTTTGCCGCGAGAAGGATGTTGCGGTTGATGTTGACGGCTTTAACGCTGCGATGGAAAACCAAAAAGCCATGGCCCGCGCCGCAGGCAAGTTCAAGATGGACAAGGCTTTGGACTACACCGGCGCAGGCAACACGTTTGTGGGCTATGACGATCTCAAAGCCACCTCCAAAGTGGTGGCGGTGTATGTGGACGGTAACTCGGTGGCTGAGCTCAAACACGGTCAAGCAGGCGTGGTGGTGTTGGACACCACTCCCTTCTACGCCGAGAGCGGCGGCCAAGTGGGCGATGCGGGTGTGTTGGTG
>CAZAIW010000096.1:0-8593 GCA_964485285.1 uncultured Burkholderiaceae bacterium
GCAGTACAGGCAGAGCATCGACATCATCAATCAGATCATGGGGAATAAGATGTACCCGATGACGCTCAAGGGTTTAGAAGATGCGATGCGGCAGTTGACGAAGTGATGGGGGAAATCGAGGCTATTAGCTCTTTGACCTTCGGGTATAACGCTGCTGATGACGTTTTAATAGGAGTTTCGTATGGCAGCCAAAAATACTTTTTTGATTTGCACCCGCAAAGTCGATGATCAGGGTGCGTTTTTACCGGAACCGGGCGATACGCAATTTTTAAAAGTCCCGATCAGTCGCACCACCTACAGCAGCGCGGATGCCGTCAATCCAGCGGTCTGGCAAAAGAATGTCGTTGCTGCTGCCACCTCAAACGGCGAGAAGGACGAGATCACCGGTTCAACAGGGGACATTTTGTTTTTCGTTCACGGCTACAACAACGACATCGAAACGGTGCTGTGGCGCACGAGGACGCTGCAAGACACGTTGTCCGCCCAAGGCTGGCAGGGTTTGGTGGTGGCGTTTGATTGGCCGAGCGACAACTCGGTGCTCAACTATCTAGAGGATCGCTACGACGCGGCGCAAGTGGCGCAGCGGTTGGTGGATGATGCCCTCCAGCTGATGGTGGATGCGCAGTTTCCAGTTGATCCAAGCACGCCATCGTGCACCATCAATGTTCATTTGCTGGGGCATTCGACGGGTGCGTTTGTCATCATGGAGGCATTTTCTCAAGCCTCGAAAAAGGGCGCACTCTTCAAAAAGCCTTGGCGCATTGGACAAGTGGCTTTCATTGGCGGTGATGTGTCCAGGGCCTCGCTTGCAGCCAGTTCCGATTGGGCGACCCCGATGTACGAGCGCATCTTCAGGCTGACGAATTATTCCAATCGATTCGACAAAGTGCTGGGTCTATCCAACATGAAGCGTTTGGGTACCGAGCCCCGAGCAGGCCGCGTGGGGCTGCCGGACGATATTCCGAGCAAGGCCGTGAATGTGGATTGCTCGGCGTATTTCCAAACGAAAGACCCTAACCAATCGGTTTTTGTGGGTACCTTCAACCACTCGTGGTACATCGGTGACCCAGAGTTCGCGCTTGATCTGGCGCTCACGCTAGAAGGCGAAATTGATCGGCAAGCCATTACGACACGGCGCAATGACAACGGACGCTTGGTGCTGGTCGCGGGACAAAGTCGCCCGGCGTATCAGGCCAGTTGGGATGAGGATCGTTCCGTATCGAAGGCCGTTGCCAAGGCCACATCGGTGGCAGCACCCAAGCCAAACTCGCCGTAAGCGAAGCGTGGTTTGACTGGAACTTTGATTCATGTTGATTGCGCCTTTATTAACCGTCGGTTGTTTGATCAGCGTGGTTTGTTTGCTGTTGGCAGAGCGGGCGCATAGACCATGGAGTCGCGCTATCTCCAAACTGGCGGCCAGCATGTGCTTTGTGCTGATAGCGATCGTGCTGGGCGCGTGGGGTACGCGCTACGGGCAGTTGCTGTTGATCGCTTTGTTGCTGGGGATGCTGGGCGATGGCTTGCTGCTGATGCGGCACTCGGCAGGTTTTATGGCTGGGCTGGGCGCTTTTTTACTTTCGCATGGATTTTTTGCGGCGTCGTTTTTGCAAGGTCACGTCTCAGCTGAGGTTGTGGTGGTTGCTTCGGCGTTGGCGGTGGTGCTCGCGCTGATCGCTCTGCGCTGGTTGCTGCCCCACACGCCGCGCCACTTTAAGGTACCGGTGCTGCTGTACGTGGCCGTCATTTTGGTCATGTGCGTGACGGCGACGGGATACGCGATCCCCTCAGGGAGTTGGCTGGTTCTTGCTGGAGCATGGCTCTTTGCCGCCTCCGATCTCTCGGTTGCACGCGATAGGTTTGTCTGCCAAGCGTATGTCAATCGACTGTGGGGCTTGCCCACTTATTTTGTGGCGCAGCTGTTGCTGGCTTGGTCGATGGTGCAAGCACCATAAAACCGAATGAAATGGATCATCACGAAACTCAAACAAGGAAACACATCATGAAAATGACCGTTGAAACACTCGTTAAAGCTCCCCTCGCCAAAGTCTGGAGCGCCTACACAACGCCTGCCGACATCGTGCAGTGGAATGCTGCATCAGACGATTGGCACACCACACAGGCCCGTGTTGATTTGCGCGTGGGTGGTGCGTTCTCTTCGCGCATGGAAGCTAAAGACGGCAGCTTCGGTTTTGATTTTGCGGGCACCTATACCCAAGTGAAGCCGCAGCAGCGCATCGAGTACTCGTTTGGTGACCGCACGGCGCAGGTCGAGTTTGTCTCGGGGGTTGAAGGCGTGACGGTGCGCGTGACGTTTGATACAGAAAACGAATACCCGGTGGAGCAGCAGCGTGATGGCTGGCAAGCGATTTTGAATAACTTTGCTAGGCATGTGCAGGCGCGTGCGTGAGCTGAGGTTTAACCATGACAAATTCACCAACGCGCCCACCCAACCCCCGTGAATTTTTACGCGCTTTGTATGCTGCTGCGGTTCGCCGCGCCCAGCCCGAGCACGTGATGGCGGACTTTATGCCCGCGCCGCCAGCCCTAGGCATGGGGCGCACCATCGTGGTGGGGGCTGGTAAGGCCGCTGGCGCGATGGCGCTGGCGTTTGAAGAGCAGTGGCTCACACGCTATCCGCAGCACCCCCTGTCGGGCATGGTGGTGACGCGCTACGGGCACACTCCAAAAACAAGCGATGCCCTGCAGGCCTTGCGGGAGAAAGCGTTCAAGACGGATGCTGCCACAAGTCAATCACCACAAGGCTTGCAAGGCGGTGCCTTGATAAAAATCAGTGAAGCGGCGCACCCAGTACCCGACGCAGCAGGGCTGGCGGCAGCCGAGCAAATGTTGCAGTCGGTGCAAGGACTCACGGCTCATGATTTGGTGGTGTGCTTGATCTCGGGCGGCGGCTCGTCGCTGCTCACGCTGCCGTGCGAGGGCTTGACCTTGGCGGACAAGCAAGCGATCAATCAGGCGCTTTTGATGAGCGGTGCCAGCATTGGCGAGATGAACTGCGTGCGCAAGCATCTCTCACGCATCAAGGGCGGGCGCTTGGCCAAAGCGTGCGGCGCGGCGCGGCTGGTGACGCTGGCCATTAGCGATGTGCCGGGGGACGATCCATCGGTGATTGCGAGCGGCCCCACGGTGGTGGATCACACCACGTGCGCCGATGCGCTGGCAATCACTGCTAAATATGGCATTGCCTTGCCAGCCAGTGTGGATCAGGCCTTGAGGGCAAATGCGCTTGAAACGCCCAAGCAGCAAGACTTGCAGGCAGGTGGCCAGTCAACGATCCACCTCATTGCGACACCGCAGCAGTCGCTAGAGGCTGCTGCCGCTGCCGCACGTAGCATGGGCGTGACACCCTATATCTTGTCGGATGAGATCGAGGGCGAGTCACGCGAAGTGGCCAAAGTTCATGCAGCGATGGCCATCAGTACGGCGCGTGGACGCAGCAGTTTCGAGGCACCCTGCGTGATCTTGAGTGGTGGCGAGACCACGGTCACTGTGCGCACACGCGCTGCTGGCGCAGAGAAGGGCAAGGGTGGACGGGCAGGTGAGTTTTGCCTAGGCCTTGCACAAGCGTTGCAAGGGCATGCGGGTATTGATGCACTGGCCGCTGATACCGACGGCATTGACGGCGTGGAGGACAACGCCGGTGCCTTTGTGTCCCCGGACACACTGGCACGCGGCGAAACCTTGGGTTTGGTTGCAGCTGATTATTTGGCGCGTAACGACTCGTACCGCTACTTTGCCGCGCTTGGCGATTTGTTGGTGACAGGCCCCACGCACACCAATGTGAATGACTTTAGGGCGCTGTACGTCACCCTTTAAAACCGATAGCCAAGTCCTAGCGAGAAGACCGCAGGATTGAGCGTAACGTCCATCGTTTGATTGGTCGAGAGAGTGGCTTTGGTTTTGATAAACGATTTGATGAAGCTGACATCAACGAAATAGTTCTTATCAATGTCAATTTGCGTACCGATTTGCAAAGCCGTGCCAAATCGCGAATCTAACTGCATGGTGGTGGGTGTGCTGGGCGAGCCGCCTGTGAGGGCGGTGAGCGCTGAGGTGGTTTTTGTATTGAAGTACTTGCCATATACCAAGCCTGCGCCCACATAGGGGTGGAAGCGAGAGTCAGCAATCACCATGTTGTACTGTCCCAGCACGGTGAATGGCAACGATTTGGTGGTGGCAATTTTTCCGGCGTTTGCAATCGCACCTGCGCCCACGATCTCGTGCTCAAACGGCAGAGCCAGCGGCACGTCAATACTCCAATTGCTGTCCAGTTTGTAGTTAATGCCCCCTGAGAGTTGTGTCGCCGATTTGATGTCGGACTTGGTGCCGGTAAAGCTCGGCGCGCTCAGATCACCGCTTTGCACCTTGGGAGAGATTTGAGTGACACCGCCTCGGACAGACAGTTTGCCAGTTATGTCCGTTTGTGCCAGCGCAGGCAGTCCTGAGAGGGCAAGGCTGAGCACCAAAATGCCCAGTGGAGTTGATGTATTGGTGCGATTAAAAATTTGGTTTTGCATGATGTGATTCCTCGTTTGATGTCGTGATCAACTTAAAGCCAACCTGCCGCGATGAGCGAGCGCGAGACCAGTTGTGCTAGGAGTTGATGCCCATAGGGCGTGGGGTGAAACCCATCAGAGAACGCATAAGACTGCCAGTTGGGAGTGGAGGTATTGAGCGCCGTCGATGTGCAGGAGGCAAAATCGTAGGTTGGCAGCCCGTCAGTCCCTGTGCCTGTTTGTGGGCACGCGGTGGAGGTGACGTTGGTGAGAGCAAACTGTGCAGGATTGGTAATTTGATTGTTGAACTCGGTGTAAAAGTCAACCACGGTGACCCGCGAGTCGCCAGCAAATTTAGCGGCCAATTGGGTGTTGTAGCTAACGACCCAAGATTTAATCATGTCGTCTATGCCAGCGGCGGCGGCGGCACCTGTCGTGCCACCACCGGACTGTGCGGCTACCAGCGTCAATAAGGCTTTAAAGCTCGGCGTGTTGGTGATACCGGGTGCATTGACCACGGCGACATGCGTGGCTCCTTTGTCGAGCGCTTGCGTTTTGATAACGGTATAAAAACTGTCCGCCAGTTTGGTCATGTACGCATTGCCCGCTACCGCTAAAGCAGCCTGCGTGGCTGCGGTTGGTGTCACGCCCAGAGTTGACAGTAGCAGCGGGTAAGCGGTGGAGGGGCTTGAAATGAAGGCACCTGCTAAGTCGGCAGCGTCGTTGCCGCCGCCATCAATCAGTAGCAAATCGGTGGCTTTATAAGTCCCAAAGGCGGTTGCGGCATCGCTCAGCTGCTGACCAATGGCAAGGGGGGTGGTGGGGCCACTTGTGTTGTTAATGCGCCCGCCACCTACAGCATAGTTAGTGCAATTGCTGGCCGAGGCGGCTGGATTGAGAATCGCAGTTGATGCACTGGTTCCCATGTACCTTGCGCACAGTGCGCTGACGCTGTAACTGGTGGCAATGCGCTCAGGCCATATGGCATAAGGGGTTGCGGTGGTGGCGCCTTGTACCGTGTATTTCGTGCCCAAGAAGGTTCCGCTATCAGACAGGCTGTCACCAAACACCTTGACGGAAGCGATGTTGATCTTAGGTGTGGTGTCGGCGCTGTTCCCGCCGCCGCAGCCGCTGAAGGTGGCGATCAGGCCCATCCCTATACATGAAAGAGCGAGCCAGCGCATGCGTGCGGGCTGTAATGAGCGTTTGAAAAGTGACTGCATAAGACGTACTTTCTGTTGAAGAGTTGCAAACAAAGCGCGGGTGAGTAGGTTCATCCATCCCCTGAATGTGGAATAGATAGACGGCACTTTATAGAAAATAGAACGATCGTTCTATTGGCGTTTTCACCGCTAGGGTTTACCCTTTGGCGAGATCGTCCCAGATAGGAACGATGGCCAATAGCAGCAACAGACCTGCCAGCGGAACGGTAAACAATGAACCGATGTGCTGAAAGCCAAGTGCACCCACGATGCCGCCCAGAAAAAACAGCGCAAGCAACGAGGCAAGTGTGCGCATCCTTTTGGGGTTGGCTTTGACCATGCCTTCGGTTTGGCTGAGCGTGGGGTGATTCCAATACAGCCATTTGCCCAGTTCAATGCCGATGTCGGTCACGATGCCCGTGACGTGCGTGGTGCGGATTTCGGTGTTGGAGATTTTGGTAATCAAGGCGTTTTGCAGCCCCATTAAAAAGCACAAAAGCATGACGGTGGTGATGGAGTGATCGGCCAAGCCAAAACACAGCAGCAGCAAAGACTCTAGCGCCAGCGGCAAGGCAAACAAGCTGTGCAGATGTTTGCGCCGTCCCCAGTTCACCATGATGGCGGTACACGCTGCGCCCGCTAGAAATGAGAGCAGCGCCAGCAAGCTGCCCAGTACCAGAGCGTGATGACCCAGTGCAAGGTTGTCCGCGATAGAGGCGACCATGCCGGACATGTGCGAGGTGTATTGCTGCACGGCTAAAAAGCCACCTGCATTGGCAGCGCCCGCAACGAACGTCAGGTAGCGGGCAAGGCGCAAATTAAAGTCTGCGAGTCGTCGTCGTCCTGAGAGTGCCCGAAGGTACTGGGTTGGCATAGGGGTTCAAACACCAAATAAAAAGATCGCGGGTAGCTTGCTCGCGAGGAGTTGTTCGGCTAGGTGTGGGTTGGTGCGCCAATCTTTCACCAGCAGGCTCACCGTTTTGCTGCTGGGCAGCGTCACGCCCACGCTGCAAGCCAAGCGTGTAGTGGGTTGCAAGCTGGCGATGAGCTCGCTCAGTAGCGCCGCATTGCGGTAAGGGGTTTCAATAAAGAGCTGCGCTTGAGCGCTATGCGCCGCATGCCGCTCTAGTTGAGTGATGCGGCTTTTGCGTTCGGCGGCATGTTGCGGTAGGTAGCCGTTGAAGGCGAAATTTTGTCCATTGAGTCCGCTGGCAGCCAGTGCCAGCATGAGCGAGATGGGGCCGACTAGCGGGACGACTTCGATCTCAAGCGCGTGAGCAGCGCGAACGATGGATGAGCCTGGATCGGCAATGGCGGGCATGCCCGCCTCACTCATCAAGCCAACATTGAAGCCACGCAAAGCCGCGTCCAGCATGGCTTCAGCGCTGGAGGGGGTGGCTGCGCTGCTTGTACTGTGATCGCCTTTTTTATGCGCCTCGCGCGGCAGCTCGGTGATCGTCATCTCTTGCAAGGCGCAGGCCAGCGGATGGTGCTGGGCAATGCGGTTCAGCACGGCCCGAGTACTTTTGGCGTTTTCGCAAATCCAATAGCTAATGTGGGCTGCGGCCTCTAGCGTGGCTTTAGGAATCACATCGGTAATGAGGGTTTGCTCGTCGTCCGCGCAACCAAAATCGAGTGGGGCAGGAACTAAATAGAGTTTGCCTTTGGCGTTGGTGGTATTAGCAGAGGTGTTTTTGGCAGAGATGCTCATAAGATGGTGACACCAGCGGCGCTGATCATTCGAGCCGTGCGAATTAATGGCAAGCCGACTAGGGCGGTTGGGTCGTCGCTGTCTATGCGAGAGAGCAGTGCAATCCCAAGGCCTTCGCTTTTGGCGCTGCCGGCGCAGTCGTAGGGTTCTTCGGCAAGCAAATAGGCTGTGATTTCTGCATCACTGAGATCGCGAAATACAACGCGTACGGCGCTGATATCCACTTGTTCAAAACCTGTTGCTTTGCAGACGACGGCCAGTGCGGTCTGAAAAACAACGGTTTGCCCACGCATGGCTTTGAGCTGTGCTGTGGCGCGTTCAAAGTTGCCAGGTTTACCTAGCGGCTCGCCGTTTAAATCGGCCACTTGATCGGAGCCAATGACGACGGCATCGGGTCGCCGTGCTGCTACGCTACGAGCTTTGGCCAGCGCAAGGCGCAGTGCAAGATCGCGCGGTGCTTCGCCGGGGTACGGTGTTTCGTCCACTTCAGGCGAGAGGCATTCAAACGGGATGCGTAGCCGGGCGAGGAGCTCTTTGCGATAAGGGGAGGTTGAACCCAAAATGAGCGATCGGCTGGAGGTGTGGGTGTCTAATGTTGTCATGTCGGGATTTTCTTACACTTGGATGGTTACAAAGGCAGGATGATGAAGCAGATAGATTCCACAAAATTTTGCAAAGAGGCGCAGCATGTGTCGGGTGTGTTTTCGCCCGCAGATTTGCCACGGTTGGCGGACGAAGTATTGTCCGGCACAGACTTTCAGGTGCAGTGGCAGGCACAAGGCGAGAGCCCTGATTTGCTAGAGCTGTCGCTTCAGGCGAGCGTGCAAATGATGTGCCAGCGGTGCCTGCAAGCCATGGCGCAGCTGATTGATGTGAGCTATCGGTTCCAATTTGTCAAAGACGAGGCAGCCGCCGAGGCACAAGACGCACAAAATGACGAGGTTGATGCGCTTGTACATGCGCGGCATTTTGATTTGCAAGGTTTGATTGAAGACGAAATGCTGATGGCGTTGCCGCTGGTGAGTTTGCACAACACTTGCCCCAGTGCTGGGGCCGCTGCTTTTTTACCCAAGGAAGCCAAGCCCAACCCATTTGAGGCGCTCAAAAATCTTAAAACATGACCTGAAATCATGGCATAATCGCGGGTTCGCCGTGGAGAGGTGGCC
>CAZAIW010000097.1:0-1750 GCA_964485285.1 uncultured Burkholderiaceae bacterium
CCAAGGTCGGGGTCGCGAGTTCGAGTCTCGTTTCCCGCTCCAGTTTCAGAAAGTTTCAAAAAGCCGGCCCATGGGCCGGCTTTTTTGTTGGCGCTTTGTCAGGAACGGCCTCATCTGGCCGCCTCTGCCCGGGAATTGGCCTGTTCAAGGCCGTGCGCTCCCATTACCATATTCCCCCTTTCGATCCTGCGGAGAGCAGCATGATTACCGGCAGTATTGTCGCCCTGGTTACCCCGATGCACCGTGACGGTACGGTGGACTGGGAGGCGTTGCACCAGCTGGTGGAGTGGCATGTCGCGGAAGGGACTCACGCCATTGTGGCGGTGGGGACGACGGGTGAATCAGCAACGCTGGATGTGGACGAGCATCTGGCTGTGATCAAGGCGGTGATCAAGGCGGCGGCAGGCCGTATCCCGGTGATTGCCGGTACGGGTGCCAACTCGACCCGGGAAGCCATCGCCCTGACCAAGGAAGCGGCAGCCATTGGTGCTGACGCGGTGTTGCTGGTGACGCCGTACTACAACAAGCCGACGCAGGAAGGCCTGTTTCAGCATTACAAGGCTATTGCCGAGGCCGTGGCCATTCCCCAGATTCTTTACAATGTCCCGGGCCGCACCGGCGTTGACATGCAGAATGCCACTGTGGCCCGGCTTGCCGGTTTGCCCAATATTGTCGGCATCAAGGATGCCACGGGCAATGTGGCGCGGGGCTGTGAGTTGATGGGCATGGTGGGTGACCGCATGGCGGTCTATTCCGGTGACGATGCCACGGCATGGGAACTCATGTTGCAGGGTGCCAAGGGCAATATTTCGGTGACCGCCAATGTGGCACCGGGTGCCATGTCGCGGGTGTGTGTGGCTGCGTTGGCGGGCAGGGCAGACGAGGCACGTACCTTGAATGCGCCGCTGGAAGACCTGCACCGCGACCTGTTTGTCGAATCCAATCCTATTCCGGTGAAGTGGGCGTTGCATGCGATGGGCAGGATGGAAGACGGAATCCGTCTGCCGTTGACGGTGTTGTCGGAGTCGGGACGTCCGGTGGTCGAGGCTGCCTTGCGCAAGGCCGGAGTCTTGTCCTGATGACGCTGATTCGCGGAGTCTGCAGTGTGGTGCTGGCAGTGGCTCTCGCCGCCTGTGCCAGCAAGGGAGAGGACTATTTTCTTGCCAAGGAAATGCCGCCTCTGACACTGCCGGAAGGGCAGGAGTCCCGGCAGATAAAGCCGCTGTTCCCGATACCTCCGGTGACAGCACCGCAGGTGGCGTGGCCCAAAAAATTTGAAGTACCGCGTCCTCGCCCGATTGAGGTGCAGCCAGCGCCGGAGGCCCAGTCACCCACGCCGCAGGTGGTGAACGAGAAGCCTGCGCTGACGGTGGATGGCAATGGTTACACGGTGTTGAGTGTGCAAGGTGAGTTCAATGCGGTGTGGGATCAGCTGGATCAGGCATTGCGTGCCGCCGGGGTCAAGGTGGAAGACCGGGACCAGGGGCTGTCGCAGTATTTCCTGAATCTGGCCGATGCCGATGGCAAGAAAGCCACCTACCAGCTACGCGTGATGCGCGGTCAGTCAGCTTATAATCTGACCTTGCAAAAAGATGATGACACCCTGGCTTCGCAAGACATGACCCGAACCCTGTTCGAGTCCATCGTGGCGCGGTGGCCGGGCGACAAGCCCTGATCTGGAGACCTTTGATGGAAAAGCGTGATCTTCTCTATACCGGCAAGGCCAAGTCCGTGTACGCCACGGATGATG
>CAZAIW010000097.1:1760-8521 GCA_964485285.1 uncultured Burkholderiaceae bacterium
TGATCCTGTTCCGTAACGATACGTCTGCTTTCGACTGCTAGAAAGTGGAACAGCTGGATCGCAAGGGCATGGTCAACAACAAGTTCAATGCCTTCATCATGGACAAGCTGGCGGCAGCAGGCATTCCGGTGCATCAGGAAAGGCTGCTGTCGGATACCGAGTCACTGGTAAAGCGTCTGACCATGATCCCGGTCGAGTGTGTGGTGCGTAATTTTGCCGCAGGCAGTCTGGTCAAGCGACTGGGCGTGGAAGAGGGCAAGGAACTGAATCCGCCCACGTTCGAGCTGTTCCTGAAGAACGATGCCTTGGGTGATCCCATGGTGAACGAATACCACGTGCGTTCGTTTGGCTGGGCTACGGACGAACAGCTGGCGCGCATGAAGGCGCTGTCCTTCCAGGTGAACGAGGTACTGAAGGTTGTATTTGATGCCGGCAACATGCTGCTGGTGGACTTCAAGCTGGAGTTTGGTCTGTTCCATGGCGAGATCGTGCTGGGCGACGAGTTCTCTCCGGACGGGTGCCGTCTGTGGGACAAGGATACCCGCAAGAAGCTGGATAAAGACCGTTTCCGTCAGGGTCTGGGGGGCGTGGTGGAGGCCTATGAGGAAGTGGGTCACCGCATTGGTGTGACCTTCGACTGAGCACGGCTTGCTGTTCCCCTGTGCCCCTGTCAGACTGCATTTGCAGCGGGTAAGACCCGTACTGACTGACAAGGAGCACAGGGACATGAACAAGAACATGCTGCGCCTGATGGCGATTGCTGCATTGGCCTCTACGCTGAGCGGCTGCTTTCTGACCAAGGTGGTGACCACGCCAATGCGTATTGTTGGTGGTACCGTCAGCTTGGTGGGGGACGTGGTATCCATCGTGCCAGTGGCTGGCAACAAGGTGGATGGAGCGCTCGATAAAGTGAATGGTGTGATCGATACGGCGGCGGATACCGTGGACGATACTGTTCCGCTGTGATTTTTTGCGTTCGCTCTTGAGTTGCGGGCGCAGGCCGGTTATCTTCTGCGCCCTTCGGAGAGGTGGCAGAGTGGTTGAATGTACCTGACTCGAAATCAGGCGTAGGCGCAAGCCTACCGCGGGTTCGAATCCCGCCCTCTCCGCCAGATTTTTTCTACTTGCTATTTTGATACCGTAGCATTCGCGAGCTCCAGCACATAGCGCTCTATTGCTTATGAAAAATAAAACTCAGCCCCCCCCCACTTCGGATCCAATCACCTTAGCCCAAGTCGCTAAGTTGGCGGGGGTGTCGCCCAGCACGGTATCGCGATTTTTGAATGGAACAGCCGTGGTGAGTGAGGACAAGGCTAAGGCTGTGGCAAATGCCATCAATCAATTAGCGTTTATCCCCAATCCTATAGCGCGTGGTCTGGCGGGTGGGCGCACGCTTAGTATTGGTGTCGTCACTCAGTCGATTGACAGTCCCTTTTATGGCCCTACGCTACGCGGTATTGAGGATGAGTTAGGCGCAGCAGGCTATAGCGCTTTGTTTGTGAGTGCAAAGTGGAGCGCTGAGATAGAGGCCAGATGCATTGAGGTGCTGCGCTCTCGCCGTGTTGATGGTTTGATTGTCCTGAGTGGACGCTTAAGTGACAAAGCCCTGAAGGAGACGGCTAAGCATCTACCAACTGTGGTCGTCGGTCGATCAATCAGTGGTGCGCATTTGTTTGCTTTGAATTTCGATAATTTTGCTGGAGGGTTGCTGGCCACTCAACACTTGATTGAGCTTGGTCACAGCCGTATTGCATTTATCACAGGCGATGAGCAGCATCCTGATGCTCATGAGCGCTTTCGTGGCTATCAGACTGCGCTGCAACGTGCGGGTCTAGCGTTTGACCCTCTCTTGGTTGTTTCTGGTAATTATCAAGAAATGAGCGGACTTGAGGCGACCGAGCGATTGCTTGCGAGCGGTGTTAGTTTTAGTGCCATTTTTGCCGCTAACGATCAAATGGCTTTTGGCGCTGCCCTGTGCTTGCATCGACACGCCAAGCGCATCCCTGAACAGGTGTCACTGATAGGGTTTGACGACTTGTCGCATTCTTTGTATTGTGTTCCGCCTTTGAGCACCATTCATCAACCCGCTTACGATTTGGGATGCATGGCGGCCTCCTCCATTTTGTGCATGCTGTCGGGTAGTAAGCCTACGGCGATGCCGCCGCCCCCGCAGTTAATGGCTCGTGGCTCCACCGCACCGCTTTAAAGCGGTGCGTAGCAGCTTACTATCATCAAGGGATAACCCTTTACCTTGCTAGGAATGCGTTCACTATAATTTATGAAAGCGCTTTCAAAATCCAAGTAATGACTCTTTCAATCCTATGCTTAAATCTTGTATTCAATTGATAAAAGTCGCGATGCTGTGCGGCACGATGTCATGGGGCTATGGCTATGCGCAAGAGGTGCTGACTGTGGCGGCCTATCCGGCGGTGGACAGCATTGTGAAAGCCGCTTTGCCGGCATGGCAAAAAAAATATCCGAATGTCGAAGTCAAAGTCGTTAGTCGCGCCTATGCGGATCACCATACGGCGATGACGACAGCGCTCTCCACCGCTTCTCATTTGCCCGATGTGATGGTGATTGAGTTTGGCTACGTGGCGCGTTTTGCCGCAGGTGGTGGTTTAGAGGATTTGGGCGCTGCACCGTATAACCTGCAAAGCAAGTTGTCTCAATTTGTTCCCTACGCCGTACAGCAGGGCAAGTCTCTCCACGGTGCACAGGTCGCAGTGCCAACCGATATTGGTCCGGGAACTTTGTTTTACCGTCAAGATTTGCTCAAAAAGGCCGGCTTGCAAGAGGTTGATTTGACTCGATCTTGGGATAGCTATGTCAATGCAGGGTTAGCGCTCAAAAAGCAGACAGGTGCTTATTTGGTTGCTCACGCAAGGGACGTCAAAGATTTGTTGATTCGCGCGAATGTCAAAACAGGTGAAGGACTCTACTTCGATACGCAGGGCAAGGTGCTGGTCACCAGTGAACGATTTGTGAAAGCCTTCGAGTTAGCTCAGCGCATACGTAGCAATAAGCTAGATGGGAAAATTGCCATGTGGTCTAACGAATGGGCGGAGGGCTTTAGGCGTGGGAATGTGGCCACGCAAATGTCAGGAGCGTGGTTGGCAGGGCATTTCAGCAATTGGTTGGCACCTGAGACGAAGGGGCTATGGCGAGCGGCTCAACTGCCAGAGGGTGCATGGGCCTCGTGGGGAGGGAGTTTTTATGCCATACCTAAAAATGCCAAAAACAAAGCAAAAGCATGGGAGCTCATTCAGATGATGACTTTAGACCCTGTGCAGCAGCTGAACGCCTTCAAATCACAAGACGCTTTTCCAGCTTTGCTCAGTCTACATAGCGATGCTTTTTTTGAGCAACCAATAGCCTTTTTAGGAGGACAAAAGGCACGTTTGCTTTGGCGTGAAGCTGCACAGCATATTCATGCGGCACCTGTCAACAAGCTTGATCCTATTGCTGACGAAGTTATTAACACCGAACTAGATAAAGTCCTTGACCAAGGCAAGGATATTCGTTTGGCTTTAAAAGATGCGGCTGCGCTTTTAGAGCGTCGTGCGAGGCGTTGACGTGGCAAATTCAAATGCTGCAATTGCTTTAAGTGCAAGCTCGCCGCGCAGACGCTGGCGCATCACACCTAGCGCTGCGCCGTATGTCTTGCTGGCTCCTTTTGTTCTTTTGTTCTTGGTGTTTGGACTGCTGCCACTGTGTTTTTCGCTATACCTCGCCTTTCAAAGTTGGGAGCCAACGGCGGGGCTGTCCAGTATGCATTTTGTGGGATGGGACAATTTTGCATTTACGTTGGAGGATGAATGGTTTTGGAAGTCCATGCGCAATACGTTGTGGCTAGCCTTGGCATCAGGCATCCCTCAGCATCTTGTGGCAATCCCGTTGGCTTGTGTGATTCATGGTGTTTTTAAGCGCACACGCAACGCAGCCATTGGCGCTTATTTTCTGCCTTACATCACGTCCACCGTGGCCATTGCCATGATGTTCAGCGCTTTGTTTTCAACCGATTACGGTTTGATCAATCAGTTGTTGGCAGCGGGTGCGCAGCTACCCCTTATCGGCGGTTTTTTTCCCGATCAGCCTACGGATTGGTTGGGTCAGGAGGTTTTCATTAAACCGGCCATTTCGCTCGTGGTTTTTTGGCGTTATGTGGGCTTTAATACGGTGCTGTACTTGGCGGCTTTGCAAACCATTCCGGCAGATATGTACGAAGCAGCCACGATGGATGGTGCTAATCGTTGGAAGCAGTTTTGGTATATCACACTGCCCAATCTTCGACCCATGATTTTCTTTGGGGTCACGCTAACCATCATTGGCGGGATGCAGCTTTTTGAAGAGCCTTTTATTCTTACGGGCGGGCGCGGTGGTACAGACCAAACAGGTATGACTGCGGCCATGTACATGTATAGAACAGCGTTTGAATTTAATGATTTTGGTACAGCCAGTGCTTTGTCGTGGTTGCTGTTTGTGTGCGTGGCTGTCCTGACATGGGTGACTAACCGTGCCTTCAAAACGAAGAGGGGCACAGCATGAAATCACTTGACTCTCAATCACCACCCATAACCAAGGCGCACATCACGGCTTATGTGCTGGTGGGACTGGGCGGTCTCATCATGCTTGCTCCTTTTTATTTCATGTTCGTGTTTGCGACGCATACCCGCACGGATATTTTCAACATACCGCCTCCCTTGTTACCTGGGTTAGCTCTGTTTGAGAACTTACGCATCTTGAGTAGCAAAATTCATTTTTGGAATAGCCTAGGCCTCAGTCTGTACATTGCTTTGGCATCCACAGCGCTGACGCTCATTTTTTGCTCGATGGGCGGATACGCTTTTGCCATGTTTGAATTCAGGTTTAAAAAAGCGCTGTTTTTACTGGTGATGGCGACCATGCTGACCCCTTCCTTTTTGGGCATGATCCCGACATACATGATCATGGATGCGTTGGGCTGGATTGATCAACCGCGAGCGCTTTATATTCCAAGCGCCGCTAGTGCTTTTGGCATTTTTCTCATCCGTCAATTTGTCAGCACCTCCATTCCGAAAGACCTCATTGAGGCGGCTCGGTTGGATGGTTGCTCGGAACTGGGCATTTATGCGCGCATCGTGCTGCCGCTGCTCAGCCCTGCGCTTGGCACGCTGGGCTTAATTACTTTTATTGCTTCTTGGAACAATTTTATTGGCACATTGGTTGTGCTGCGTAGCCCCGAAATGTTTACCTTGCCATTAGCGCTGCGCAGCATGCAAAGTCCGGTCGATACCGAATGGGGCGCATTGATGGCGGGGTCGGCCATTGCTACCTTGCCTTTGCTGGTGTTATTTGCCATTTCATCTAAACGTTTGATTGATGGCTTAACGGCAGGTGCTGTCAAGTAATCAATGTCCCCGTTGCTCTTTTCAATTTTCCTCTTTATCACTGTAGTCAAGAACGATGCCTCAAGCCAATATCACCTCTATGAATGCCACTGCTTTTCCGCCTGATTTTCTCTGGGGTGTTGCTACCGCAGCCTTCCAAATTGAAGGTGCCGCAAAGATCGATGGCAAAGGCCCCTCTATTTGGGATGCCTTTTGCGAGCAACCGGGTGTGATTGCAGATGCAAGCAATGGATTCATCGCTTGCGATCACTACAACCGTTGGCAGGATGACCTTGAGTTGATGGCTGGTTTGGGCGTGGACATGTATCGTTTTTCAATTTCATGGCCGCGTGTGCAGCCTCTTGGCTCGGGTGAATGGAATGGCAAAGGACTTGATTTTTATGATCAATTGGTCGATGCGCTTTTGGTGCGAAACATTCAGCCATCGGTGACGCTTAACCACTGGGATTTACCCAATAAGTTGCAGCAAATGGGTGGCTGGGCAAACCGCGATACCGTGCATCGCTTTGTCGAGTACGCACAGGGCATAGCACGTCGTATTGGTGACCGCGTGCGTGCTTTTACAACGCATAACGAACCGTGGGTGACATCGTACCTAGGACATGAAACAGGTATTTTTGCTCCAGGCATTAAGCACCCTGGAATTGCCGCACAAGTCTCGCATCACTTGCTACTTAGTCATGGTCTTACGCTGCAAGCATTGCGTGCCGAAGCCGGACATCAGGCAAAGCTAGGTATTGTGCTCAACCTAGCGCCCATCCATCCTGCTACGGATACACCAGAGGATGTCGCTAAAGCACACCTAGAAGATGGCCGGTTGCTGCGCTGGTATTTAGACCCTATCTTCAAGGGTGCGTATCCGCAAGATGTCCTGGACTTTTTAGGTGCTGATGCACCGCAAATGCAAGCCAATGATTTGGCAGACATCCAGCAACCGCTCGACTTCTTAGGGGTCAATTATTATTCTCGTTCGGTGGTCAGTGCCAAGGGTGTATGGGATGTGAAACAAAGCGGTTTGCCGCTGACCGATATGCAATGGGAGGTTTATCCACAGGGGTTGACAGAGCTCTTGCTCCGTTTGCACAAAGACTACCCGATCCCCCCGATTGTTATTACCGAAAACGGTGCGGCATTCCCAGATCAACTCACTGAGGGTCGTGTGCATGATGAGCAGCGGACTCGTTATCTTCAGCAGCATATTGCTGCTGTGGCCAACGCCATAGCGCAAGGCGTGCCGATGGCTGGCTATATGGTTTGGAGCTTGATGGATAACTTTGAGTGGGCGAGTGGCTACGCTAAGCGGTTTGGTATTGTTCACGTGGATTACGAGACACAAAAGCGAACGCTCAAAGACAGTGCTAAGTGGTACCG
>CAZAIW010000098.1:0-8489 GCA_964485285.1 uncultured Burkholderiaceae bacterium
GCTGATGACGATGCGTGCCTATGTAGAAGGCTGCCGCGCCATGGCTTCGGTAGCCGCGTCTTGCTACGATGCCGCGCACCATCACCCCGATAGCGAGACACGCAAGCAAAATCAAGCGTTCTACGAGTTCATGGTGCCACTCGTCAAAGGTTACTCCACCGAGATGAGCTTAGAGGTCACCAGCCTAGGCGTGCAAGTGCATGGCGGCATGGGATTTATTGAAGAGACAGGTGCGGCGCAGCATTACCGCGATGCCAAAATTTTTACCATCTACGAAGGCACGACCGCCATTCAAGCCAACGATCTGGTTGGCCGAAAAACTGCACGCGATGGCGGTCAAACTGCCAAAGCCATCTGCGCTCAAATTGAAAGAACTGAAGCAGAACTAAGGGCCAAAGGCTCTACCAGCGTGGCCTGCAAGTCCGTTGCCAAGCAGCTCACCGCTGCGCGAGAGGCTTTGCTGGAGGTCATCGACTTTGTTGCTGGCAACACCAAAGCCTCTCCCAACGCTGTCTTCGCAGGCAGTGTTCCCTACCTCATGCTGGCAGGTAACGTGATGGCGGGTTGGCAATTGGCTCGCTCGCTTTTAGTCGCCGAGGCTGAACTCGCCAAGGGACACGACACGGCCTTTATGCAAGCCAAAATCACCACCGCTCAGTTTTATGCCGAACACATTTTGTGCAAGGCCGAAAGCGTAAAAAACAGCATCGTGAGCGGCGCGGATAGCGCACTCGCCATGGCATTGGATTCGTTTTAATTTTATTTTTGAAAGACCCAACCATGTCAAAACTCCCACCCGTCCTAGCCAATTTACCGTTGCCAATTATTGGCTCGCCGCTGTTCATCATCAGCAATCCCAAGCTCGTGATTGAGCAGTGCAAAGCTGGCGTGGTGGGTTCTATGCCCGCCCTGAACGCAAGGCCCGCCTCGCAGCTGGAAGACTGGCTGGCAGAGATTACCGAAACACTGGCCACCTACAACGCCGCCAATCCCAGCGCACCGGCTGCACCATTTGCCATCAACCAAATCGTGCATAAAAGCAATGATCGCTTGGAGCATGACATGGTGCTGTGCGAAAAGTACAAAGTACCCATCATCATTACCAGCCTTGGTGCGCGCGAGGACGTGAACACCGCCGTAAAGGCATGGGGCGGCATCACGCTGCATGATGTGATCTCCAATGTGTTTGCCCATAAGGCGATTGAAAAAGGTGCCACCGGCTTGATCGCTGTGGCTGCTGGAGCAGGTGGTCATGCCAGTGTGAAGTCGCCGTTTGCCATGATCCAAGAGATACGCGAGTGGTTCGATGGCCCCTTGGTGCTCTCCGGCTCTATTGCATCGGGCGGCGCGGTCTTGGCTGCGCAGGCGATGGGCGCAGACCTTGCCTACATTGGCTCGGCCTTTATTGCCACGCACGAAGCCCGCGCTCAAGACGCTTACAAAGAGATGATTACAAAGAGCAACTCGGACGACATTGTGTACAGCAACTTCTACACCGGTGTTCACGGTAACTACTTGCGCGGCTCCATCGTTGCCGCAGGCATGGACCCTGATAACTTGCCCGTGAGTGATCCCAGCAAAATGAACTTTGGTGGCGGCGAAAACTCGGCCAAAGCTTGGAAAGATATTTGGGGCTGTGGTCAAGGCGTTGGTGCCATCAAAAAGGTGGTGAGCACCGCCGAGCTGGTTGCGCGTCTTAAACGCGAATACCTTGAAGCGAAAGCTCGGCTGCTCGCTTAATCAAAGACTTCTGCACCACCTCAAAACTCGGCGTGCCAGCGCACGCTAACAAACCGAACAGTGCCACGGTCAGCGTTGTACGCAGGGTTTTAAATCCACTGGAGTCCTGCCGATAGTTGTTGATATTTTCCTAACTTGAAAGCGTAGTACGTCTCAACAAGGGTCTCGGGCTTGTAGTGGGGCAGCTTGCCGTCACCAATGAAGAATCCATCACCACCTGCCGCAGCGTAAGCACGGTGGGCATCCGATAAACCATTCATCACCCACGCCACGCCCAGTCTGTCTTGCGCCCGTCCCCAGCGTGCGCCCGCGAGTACCATACCAGCGGAGATGGAGCGATCAATTTCTGTAAATGAATAAGTTTCGGTCTTGCCATCATGACTTGACAGCCGAGTAAAGAAACCGAGCTCCTTCGACAAACTTTGCTCCAACGCCAAGCCTATGCCCACCTTGCTTTGCGAGCGGCGCACCGTATCCACACGCGGAACATAGTTGGTACTTGCCGCTTGCGCCAGAGCATCATCAAACCCGCCCATGACCGCGACGTTGCGAAAGGCTAATACGCGCCATTTGCCCGATTGCTCGCCCAGTGCATATGAGCGTTCGTACTCCAGTTGATCGCCGTAACTTTTAAAGATATTCCAATTTAGAGGCAAGCCATTGGATTGGCGCGGCTGCAAAAACCGCCCGCCTCGCATCGCCCAGTTGGGCTGGATGTACTCCAGCGCCGCGCCCCATGTATAGCCACGCGCATCGGCAGCAAAGTCATAAGCACCGTGCGTGAGGAGTGACCAATTTAAAAACTGCGTGCGTGCATCGTGTGCGTAGCTGTTTGAGTCAAAAATATCCGTCACCGCCAAATTACCCACTGTGAGCACCCAGCGATGTTTATCACGTGCACCCGCCAATTGATTTTGCTCAGATGTCAGCGCTTCGCGCTCGCCGCCCAAGCCCCACGTTTGCCGAATAAACAGACGCGGCCGATAGATAGACATCTGATCACCCGCTACTTTTTGTAGCTCACCGTTAGAGATACCGCCCAGTCCTGTTAGGTTGGAGATGGGCACACCTTGCACCGCTTCGGGGTTGAAGTACAGCTCGGTACTGCGCGTCGCATCCCCGCCTAGGCGCAGTCCTAAGTAAGCGGTGACCGTCAAAGAGTAACTGCGCTCTTGCGCCGCACTCAAACTGTTTTGTCCCGCATACGGCGAATGAAAGCTCGGTTTGCTTTGACTTACAAAGGTCGATTGAAACTTGGCATTCCACGGCTCAGGCTCAGAGTCGCCCGCATCTTGCGCACAGGCAAACACGGGGAGCAGCCCCAAAATGGCCACGCCTAAACAAAATCGATTCATGCTTTGATTTTCAATCGTTAGTGTGACAACGCTGTCACAACGATCACAAGCAGCATCCCCCCCAGCAACCAGACCACTTGCTTGAGCGTCTCGGGCAGACCCATACGGCGCTGCAATTGCGGAATGAGGTCGGCCAACGCAACGTAAACAAAACTGCTGGCGGCAACCACTAAAAAATAAGGGAGATAGCCGTTCAGCTGTGCCAGCAGTGTGTATCCAGCCAATCCGCCAATGGCGGTCACGGTGCCCGCTAGGCTTACTTTCATAAACGCCGCACGCCTGTTGCGCCCCAGCACCACAAGGTCGCCCATGTGATGCGGCACCTCGTGCGCCAACACCGCGATGGCCGCAGCCCACCCCAATTGGATGTTCGCCACAAAAGCCGCCGCAATCACCACGCCATCGCCAAAGGCGTGAATGCTGTCACCAAAAAGCACCGCCCAAGAACCACCCTGCTCATGATGGTGCACATGATGCTGCGCATGATCATGATGTTCCTGCTGCTCATGATGCTCATGCCCATGGTGGTAAAGCTCCGCCTTGTCGAGCAAAAAGAAAAAGATGAGTCCAACCAACAGCACGGTAAATAAGGCTTGTGGCGTGATGCTCATCCCAGCCGCGCCCTCAAACGCCTCAGGCAGCAAGTGCATAAATGCGGTGGCCAAAAGTGCCCCAGCCGCAAGACTGAGCAATTGATGGTTAAATCGTGCCAAAGCCCAATAACTAAGCAAAGCCGCCAACCACACGCTACCAATGCCAGCCAATAACGTGGCAAGCAAAATACTACCGATCAGCATTACACGCCGTGTTGTTTAAACCAAGCCTGTAGATGCTCCCAGCCGTCGTCAGCAGCGGCCTTGCGATAACTGGCACGGTAATCCGCATGAAAAGCGTGTGGCGTGTCTTCGTACGTGACAAAGCGACAAGCTTTTGCGGCTTTGTTTTTAGCATCCTGCAACTTGTTTTGCATCAAGGCCACTGACTCCATCGGAATGCCCGTATCGGCACGCCCATAAAGCCCCAGCACAGGGGCATGAAGGCTGTCCACCACATCCACCGGATGCTTAGGAAATAACGCCGATGACGCGCCTGTTAAGCGCCCATACCAAGCGACCGCTGCCCGCAGCGCCTTATTGTGCGCGGCGTAGAGCCAAGTGATGCGTCCGCCCCAGCAAAATCCGGTGATGGCAACGCGCTGGGTGTCCCCGCCGTTGCTAGCCGCCCACTGCACACAAGCATCTAAGTCACCCATCACCTGCGCATCGGGCACCTTAGCGACCAGCTCGCGCTGCAAATCGGCGATGTTGTTGTACGTGCTGGCATCGCCTTGACGCTGGAATAACTCGGGCGCGATAGCCAAATAGCCCAGCTTGGCAAAGCGGCGGCAAATGTCGGCGATGTATTCGTGCACGCCAAAAATTTCTTGCACAACCAACACCACGGGCAGATTTTTTTTGCCAGCAGGCGCAGCGCGATAGGCATTCATTTTGAAGCCCTTCACATCGATAACGACCTCGCCCACGGTCAATCCATCGCTAGAGGTTTTAGTCGCCGTTTGCGCCATCACCGGTGCGGCAGCTGCCGCGTAACCAACGCCCAACGCCACTTGTGCCGTGGCTTGCAAAGCCGTGCGCCGCGACACGCCAAGGGGCGCTTTATCGTTGGTATCTAACAAGCTGTGTGTATCCATGATGATCTCCTGAGTCGGCATAGCAATTTCCTGAAAAAGAGTGAATAAGTTGTGTGGGTAAAATGCGCGGTTATCTTCAACCAACTCGAAAGCTGGAAGCAGCTATTTAATTTATATGAAAATCGCTCAAGAAATTCGCGCAGGCAACGTCATTATGCATGGCAAAGACCCGATGGTCGTGCTCAAAACCGAATACAGCCGAGGCGGACGCAACTCAGCTACCGTGCGCATGAAGCTGAAAAGCTTGATCGCCAACTTTGGTACCGAAGTCGTCTTCAAAGCCGACGACAAAATGGATCAAATCATTTTGGATAAAAAGGATTGCACCTACTCCTATTTTGCGGATCCTATGTACGTGTGGATGGATACCGACTACAACCAGTACGAAGTCGAATCCGAGAACATGGGTGACACGCTCAACTACTTAGAGGAAGGCATGACCGCCGAAGTTGTGTTCTACGAAGGCAAAGCCATTTCGGTTGAATTACCCACCAGCGTCGAGCGCGAAATTACTTGGACAGAGCCAGCCGTGAAGGGCGACACATCGGGCAAGGTTTTGAAGCCCGCCAAAATTGCCACCGGCTTTGAAATTGGTGTCCCCATCTTTGTGGCTCAAGGTGATCGCGTGGAGATTGATACACGCACCGGTGAGTACAGAAAGCGCGTCTAAAGCGCTGCCGCGCTGCGCACGGCTCCCTCAATCGTGGCGGGATAAGGCCCCGCCAGATAGTCCCCCACCACCGACAGACCCGCCAGCGACAGCTGTGCGGGTCTCGTTATGTGTGCCTTGCACGCAAAGGTGGCGCGCCGCTCCGTGATGGTGGTAAGGGCTTGCAAAGTCACGCCCAGTCTAGCCTGGCCTTGCGCTAACACGAGCCGCTCTATATCGCTGCGTTCGCCCTGGGCATGGCTCACCACAAACGCGAGCAAGCCTTTTGCCTCGCGCCTAGCAAAGACAAATTGCGCGGGACGCTGTGCGCTACTAGCCAGCGCCAGCATAGGCTTTGGCAGCTCATAGGACGCGGGGGCAAGCGCATAGACCGTTGCGATGGCACGGTATTCCAGCGCGTCAACAAGCCGCGCCCAGTCAGGCGCATGATCGCGCAGCAGACGCGCAGCCTCCCAAGGCGGCGTGGCGATGATGACGTGATCGAAACGCTCCGCCGCAGTGCCTAAATCGACCTCCCACAGAGGGTTGGGAGGCACATTTTCAACAGGTCGAAGGCCGCTAGCCCTTATCCCTAGGCGCACGCAAGAGCCTTCGGCCTGCAAGGCTTGCGCTACAAGGCTTGGAAGCAAGGCACTTAAATCAATTGTGGGAATCAGCATGTCAGAGCTGGCATAAGTGCCGCTGGCATGCACCCACGCACGACTCAAAAAAGCATCTTTGAGTACGCGCAAAAACACGCGCCCACTGGCTTCATGCATCGGCGTGTTGAGCGCCGATAGACACAGCTGTTCGATCACATCCTTCTTGACTCGCTCCGAAGCGCTGGCGCACACGTCTGCCACCGTCGCGCTTGGCGAGCAGGAAAAGCCGCGCACGATCCAGCCTGTCACGACTTTAGCGAGCGACACATGATCGCGCCATGACCACGCCTCGGTTTGCAAAATACCCAGTCGCATCGGGATGCGGTGAAGCGCAGCGCTTAGGTCTATCCCCAAACTTTGCATGAGCGTCAGCGTCTCACGGTACGCACCCAGCAAGATGTGCTGACCATTGTCCAGCGTGATTGACTCAGGCATTCGTCCATCGCTTTGCGGCAGTGCCACCTCAACGCTACGCGCCCGCCCGCCCAAGGTGCACGAGGCTTCTAGCAAAGTGACCGAATGCCCATCGCGGCAAGCACGCAGTGCTGCGGCGCAGCCCGCCCAGCCAGCGCCGATGACGACAACTCGTTGCTTGCGCGGTTTGTGCACCAACTTGCTCACCGACGGACGCACCACGTTAGCCAAATGCCTGCACCTTCCAAGCCAGCCACAATTTTCTAAGTGGCGTGAGGGTGATGCGCTGGTGGAGCACTTGAAAGTTCGAGCGCTCGATCTCACGCAATAAGTCACGATAAATCGCCGCCATCATGAGTCCCGGTTTTTGCGCACGCCTATCCTCTTGCGGCACCAACTTCAGCGCTGCGTCGTAGAGCAGGCGGGCTTGCTCGACCTGCGCACGCATCAAAGCAACAAACCGATCCGTGTGCGTGGCACTCAAAATTTCATGCGCTCTCACACCAAACTGCTGCAGCACTGAAACCGGTATATAGATGCGCCCCTTGCGGGCATCCTCTCCGACATCACGCAAGATGTTGGTCAACTGCAAAGCCGTCCCAAGCACATGCGCGTAGTCGGTTGTTTCGCGCTTGGTTTGACCAAAAATATGCGCCGCCACTTCGCCCACCACGCCCGCCACCAAGTGACAGTAACGCGCCAAACTGGGCTGATCAAGGTAGCGGGTTTGCATCAAATCCATTTCACAGCCCTCGATGATCTGCAGTAAATGCTCGGCGCGAACGATGCCATCGAGCTCTAGCTGCGCAAGCGCCGGAATCAACGCCAGCATCACAGGATGCGAGGCTTCTCCGGCAAAAGCGGCTTGCACCTCCTTGCGCCACCACGTCAATTTAGCGGCTGCCACGCCGGTATCGAGAGCATCGTCCACCGCATCATCCACCTCCCGGCAAAACGCATAAAAAGCCGTGATGGCCTCGCGCCTTGGCTTTGGCAAAAATAAGAAAGCGTAATAAAAGCTGCTCCCGGATTGGGCCGCTTTTTCCTGCACGTAAATTTGTGGTGTCGTCATGTGTGCATTACATCAGAAGTGCGCGAAATAAGATGTGCGGCGCGTCCCACGGGCGCAAGCGTGGCCGAACAGCAGATGTATCAAAACCTTGCGAAGCGATTTTGTCCAGCAGACGCAATCCACCTTGCACCACCAAGCGCAGCTCAAAGCCGATTCGCCACGATGCATTTTTGGCAAGCCTTTTGCACAAAGGGCTACCCGATAGCATGAGCTCGTGAGCCCAATCACATAGGGCTTGCAGCGATTCGCCTTGCGAGACGGGTAGATAAAAATGTCCACGCGGCACGTCCACACGGATGTCTTGCCAAAAGTTAATGAGCTGTAGTGCGGTACAAATGGCATCACTTTGCACGTGCGATAGCGCATCATCCACACCAAACAAATGCAGCATCAACCGCCCAACCGGATTGGCCGAGAGCGCACAGTAAGCCAGCAGCTCGTCTCGGTTGGCATAGCGATGCCCTTGATCTCGGTGAATCACATCATGCTCAAAGGCATCGAGCAGCGCATGCAAATGCCGCACCGGAAATGGCCGGGCGCTGGTGTGATGTGTACGCACGGTTTGGCGCAAAGATTCAAATAGCGCCTGCCAGCGCCCCTTGACGGGCTGCCCCGCCAGCATGCGGCTTAGACTGGATCGGTATGCCGCTAGGTCTTGTAAACGCACAGCCGCTGGGGCGTTGCCCTCATCCGCCAGATCATCGGCGGTACGCGCAAACCAGTACAAGCTCACCACCGCTGGACGCAAGTTGGCGGGGCAAAGAACTCCAGCGACGGGAAAGTTTTCGTAATGATCAACAGACATGAAGGTAAAATAAGCGGTTGACCTAATTCTCTTTGAATTTTTTAAAAGCGCGGGTGGCGAAATTGGTAGACGCACCAGGTTTAGGTCCTGACGCCAGCAATG
>CAZAIW010000099.1:0-4292 GCA_964485285.1 uncultured Burkholderiaceae bacterium
GTGCCAAGCTGTATGTCAGCGATGTGGCACGCACCGCGTTTGAGACTTGGGTGACGCTTGCGCGGGAGGATGACCCCGAGATCATTTACGCGGCCGGCGGCTCAACCACGATTTGGATCGATTCAACCATTAATAAAGCAGCCAGCTTGCCCGATTGGCTGCGCCACAAACTGATCTAGCCACGCGCATGAGTCAAGCGGATCAGGCGATAGCCAAACCACCCCTTAAGCCCCCATCAGTCGCTGAACGAGTACCCGCACTGGCAGATCGTGCGCGTGATTTTGCAAGTGCCTTGGTGGCCGATGTGCGACTGGTCTCGGGCGAGATGGCGCTTGCGCATGCGCAAGGCGTGGCTGCAATCGTGGCTGACCTAGACGGCTCGGACGAGCTGCAAGCAGCCTGCTATTTGCTGGATGCCGTAGACGCTCTCAATAAGCCGCTCGAAGTGCTCACCAAAAATTTTGGTGCCAGTGTGGCTAGGTTGGCGGTGGAGACACACCAACTCATCGCGCTACAAGATCGCTCGCGGGCGGCGGGCGCTTGGGCAAACACGGCGCAATCACAAGTTGAAAACACGCGCAAGATGTTGCTTGCGTTTGGGCGAGATTTGCGCGTGGTGTTGCTGCGCCTTGCCTCGCGGCTGCAAACCCTGCGGTTTTATGCGACGCATTTCGCGCAAACAAGTGCCGACGAGGCTAGGCATGCCATTGCCCAAGAGACGCTGGATGTGTTTGCGCCACTTGCCAATCGTTTGGGCTTAGCGCAGATCAAGTGGGAATTGGAAGACCTCGGCTTTCGCTTTTTGGAGCCCGATGTCTACAAAATCATCGCGGGCTTGCTGGCAGAAAAACGAGCACAGCGCAGCATCAACATGGCGCTGTTGCAAAGCCAATTGCAAGCCGAACTAGGGACGCAAAAAATCAAGGCGCTGGTTGATGCGCGTCCTAAGCACATCTACAGCATCGTGAAGAAAATGCGCGGTAAAAATTTGCCGTTTGAGCGCGTCTTTGATGTGCGTGCCATGCGTGTGCTGGTGGAGAGTGTGGATGATTGTTATGCGGCGCTCGCCTACATTCACAACCGCTTCGTGCCGATTTTGGAAGAGTTTGACGACTACATTGCCAAGCCAAAATCGAATGGTTACCAGTCTTTGCATACGGTGGTGCGCGACACGCAAGATGGTAAACCGATCGAGATTCAAATTCGCACCCACGTCATGCACGAGCGTGCCGAGCAAGGTGTGGCCGCGCACTGGGTTTACAAGGAGGCAGGTGCCAAGGGCTATAGCGGCGTACAAGCCAGCAGTGACTATGACCGAAAAATTGCCATGCTGCGAGCGCTGCTGGAGTGGGAGCGCGAGGTGGACACGTCGATGCTGCAAGATCGCATCTACGTGCTAACGCCAAACGCGGCTATTGTCGATTTGCCCCAAGGCGCAACGCCCGTGGATTTTGCGTATCAATTGCACAGCAGTTTGGGGCATCGGTGCCGAGGTGCCACGGTAGATGGTGTGCTGGTGCCACTCAATACCAAGCTGCAAAGCGGTCAGACCGTTGCCATTACGGCTGCTCGCGAAGGAGGGCCATCGCGCGATTGGCTCAATCCCGAGCTGGGCTTTTTAGCCAGTCACCGGGCTCGCGCCAAGGTGCGGGCATGGTTCAACGCACAGGTGCAAAGCGAGACGATTGCCAAGGGGCGCGAGGCGGTTGAGAAGCTGCTACAGCGCGAGGGCAAGACGGCGCTCAAGCTGGACGATTTGGCGACGCAGCTGGGGTTTGCCTCTGCCGATGATTTATTTGAGTCCGTGGGCAAAGATGAGTTTTCGCTCAAAACGATTGAGCAGCATTTCAAACCAACCCCCGATTTATTACCGCCGGATGAATTTTTGATTTACAAAAAATCAAAAGCCAAAAAACATGCCAGCCATAAAAGCGGCGTGCTGGTGGTTGGAGTCGATTCACTTATGACGCAGCTGGCGAAATGCTGCAAACCAGCGCCTCCCGACAGCATTGGCGGCTTTGTGACACGCGGTAAAGGGGTGAGCATTCACCGTGCGGATTGCGCTAATTTTGTCCAAATGGCGGCGCAGGCCAGTGACCGTGTGATTGATGTGTCGTGGGGACATTCGGCTGCGCCGCAGACGGCTGGTGCGAAGCGGGACAAAGAGTCGCTGATGGTTTACCCGGTCGATGTGAGTGTTCAAGCCAGTGATCGAAATGGCTTGCTGCGTGACATCTCTGAAGTATTTTCAAAAGATAAAATCAACGTGGTGGGTGTGCAAAGTCAAACGGTAAAAGGTGTCGATGGCTCCATCGCTTGGATGACCTTTACCGCCGAGATAAGTGACACCACACAACTGCTGCCTGTGATGGCCAGCATACGCAAAATTGCCGGTGTGCGCTCGTGCCGACGTCGATAAAATGAATTTTTTAAGGAGTATGAGTTGAATAAGATTTATCCAAGCGCCGCCGCAGCGCTCGCTGGTGTTATTGCCGATAACCAGCTCATTGGCGTGGGTGGATTTGGTTTGTGCGGTATCCCTGAAGCATTGATTGATGCGGTACGGGCAAGCGGCGTACAGAATTTAACGGCCGTCTCTAACAACGCGGGTGTCGATGATTTTGGCCTTGGTATTTTGTTGCAAACGCGCCAAATCAAAAAGATGATTTCTAGCTATGTTGGTGAAAACAAAGAGTTTGAGCGCCAGTACCTAGCCGGAGAGTTGGCACTCGAATTTACGCCGCAAGGCACACTAGCGGAAAAGCTGCGGGCGGGCGGGGCGGGTATTCCTGCATTTTTTACCAAAACAGGTGTTGGCACCGTCGTAGCCGACGGAAAAGAGCTGCGCGAATTTGATGGCGAGACTTACGTGATGGAGCGCTCCTTAGTGCCCGATGTATCGCTTGTGAAAGCGGATGTGGCGGATAAGTCGGGCAATTTACGTTTTCGATTGACGGCGCGTAACTTCAACCCTGCGGTGGCAATGGCAGGAAAAATTTGCATTGTGGAGGTCGAGAAAATTGTGGAGGTGGGCGAAATCGCTCCTGACGACATCCACTTGCCGGGTATCTACGTGCACCGCATCGTGCTCAATAGCACGCCAGAAAAACGCATTGAAAAACGAACGATTACAGAAAAGGCGGGGGTTTAATCATGTCTTGGAGCCAAGATCAAATGGCAGCGCGTGCTGCAAAAGAGTTGCAAGACGGGTTTTATGTCAATCTCGGTATCGGTATGCCCACTCTGGTGGCTAACCATGTACCTGCAACGATGGATGTATGGTTGCAAAGCGAAAACGGCATGTTGGGCATTGGCGCTTTTCCTAACGAAGATGAGGTTGATCCCGACCTGATTAACGCCGGTAAACAAACGGTCACAACGATCAAAGGCTCCTCCATTTTTGGCAGTCATGAGAGTTTTGCCATGATTCGCGGCGGCAAGATCAACCTCTCCATTTTGGGTGCCATGCAGGTCAGTGAAAAGGGTGATTTAGCCAATTGGATGATTCCCGGCAAGATGGTCAAAGGTATGGGCGGTGCGATGGATTTGGTGGCGGGCGTGAAGCGCGTGATTGTCCTTATGGAGCATGTTGCCAAAAAGAAAGATGGCACGACCGAGATGAAAATTTTGCCTCAGTGCACGCTGCCACTTACTGGCAAAGCCGTGGTGGATCGCATCATTACGGATTTAGCCGTGATGGATGTCACGCCTGAAGGTCTGAAGGTGGTGGAGCTTGCTCCCGGCATAACCAGAGAAGAGCTGCAAAGCAAAACGGGCGTGACTTTGCTGGCCTAGGTTGCAGGTTCATTGCGGTGAAAGAAGTCATTTACCCCGTTCGCATCGAATTTGGCCACTGCGACCCTGCAGGTATTGTTTGGTATCCTAATTTTTTTCATTGGATTGACGCTGCATCACGCTATTTTTTTGAGCAATGCGGTGTACCGACTTGGGCAGAAACAACCCAAACCATGAGCATGATTGGTACGCCCATTGTTGATACCAAAGCTACTTTTTTAAAGACCGCCACGTATGGCGAACATCTTGGTGTTCATACGTCGGTCACCGAGTGGCGTGAAAAAAGTTTTGTGCTGCGCTACGTGGTGCGCCGCACCAACAAAGATGGCTCTATCGACGACATCATGCAAGCCGAAGATGTACGCATTTTTGCTGCCAAGCGCGAAGACGGCAAAAATGGTATTCGGGCGGTACCCGTCCCGCCCAGCATTCGCGCTTTGTGCGAGTGACTATTCGCGAGCATCGTGCGCTTGTCGAAGCGCTTCGAAACCGACCGT
>CAZAIW010000099.1:4302-7634 GCA_964485285.1 uncultured Burkholderiaceae bacterium
CAACGACGGGGCGTTTAATGGTGCTGGGGTGGCTGCACATGATGGCTTTGGCGCTGGCGTTATCAACAACCGAGGTTTGCGCGGCGGGATCAAGCAGGCGCCATGCGGTGCCTTTGCGATTCAGTAGCAGCTCCCAGCCAACTTGCTGCAGCGCCGCATCTAATACGGCTTTGGGGACTCCCTGCTTTTTAAAGTCGTGAAAGGCGTGGGTGCCCCCCCGCTCAGTGAGCCATGCACGAGCTTTTTTAACCGTGTCACAGTTGGGAATGCCATAGAGGGTAATGGCGTGATCGTTGGGCGTTGTGTTCATGCCATCCATTATGGCGATTAAGATAAGCATCATGAACGCACATCAAACGCTTAGACCGACGATTCAATCGCTTGCGGGGTCGCAAATCCGCGAAGTGGTCAACGCCGCCATGGATCGCCCCGATATGCTCAAGTTTTGGTTTGGTGAGAGTGATCAGGTCACTCACCCCGCCGTTTGCGCGGCAGCTGTGGCATCGCTGAGTCGCGGAGAAACCTTTTACGCCGCGAACTTGGGTTTGCCCATATTGCGCGAGGCGATTGCCGGGTATATGGCACGTCTGCATGGATCGAACCATAACAAGGTGGATGTTCATCGAATGGCTGTGACTTCGGGTGGTGTTAACGCGCTGATGTTGGCAACGCAAGCGGTTGTGAATGCGGGTGATGAAGTGGTGTGCGTCACGCCTATTTGGCCGAATTTGCCGCAGCAGTCCATCATCATGGGTGCAAGGGTCAAAGCGGTGGCGCTGTATCCCCATGACGGAGAGTGGAAGCTCTCTATGGAGGAGTTGTGCGCAGCCATTACGCCATCAACCAAGCTGCTGTTAGTCAATGCCCCCAATAACCCCACGGGCTGGACACTCACGCACCAAGAGCAACAAACGATTTTGCAACATTGCCGCACAACGGGGACTTGGATCATTGCCGATGAGGTGTACGAGCGGCTGTATTACGAACCCATCGATGCGATTGACAATCCACACGGCTGCGCCCCTTCGTTTTTGGACATTGCCGTGCCAGAAGATCGTTTGATGGTGACGCATAGTTTCTCTAAAACTTTTTTAATGACAGGTTGGCGTTTGGGTTGGCTTGTCGTGCCGCCTAGTGTGCTGGATGCTGTAGGGAAACTGATTGAGTTCAATACATCGTGTGCCCCTAGTTTTGTGCAGTATGCGGCGCTTGAGGCGCTACAGCGCGAGGCTGAGATCACGCCGGCTTTGGTGGCGCACTTCAAGCGGTGCCGCGATATTTTGATTCCGTTGTTACAAAGTTTGCCCCATGTGCAAGTCCGTGCGGCGAAAGGTGGCATGTACGCTTTTTTCAAAATCAGTGGATTTGATGACTCACTCGCTCTTACCAAACGGTTGGTGAGCGAGGCTGGATTAGGCTTGGCACCGGGTAGCGCGTTTGATTTGGCACCCGATAGCACTGCATCGGGTTGGATGCGGTGGTGCTTTGCATCCACGGATACCCGCAGGTTGGAGCAGGGCGTAGAGCGCTTAAGGGCATGGTTGTCAGCTCAGTGAAAACCCGTGTGTTTTAGAATAGGAGGGTTAGCATCACAGGAAACCCCTTCTATGTCTCAATCTCGTCCCGACCGCCCCGAATTTCGCAACATCAACGCATTTAAAGACCTTACCCAATATCGTATGCCCGCAGCAGCGATCGTCTCTATCTTGCATAGAGCCAGTGGCGCGATCATGTTTCTTCTATTGCCTTTTGTGATTTGGATTTTTGATAAATCCATCTCGTCAGAGATTTCCTATGCCAAATTGGTGGCATTTTTTAACGTGGGATTGGGTTGGGTTCCGGGCTGGTTTTTAAAACTGGTGGCTTTGGTTCTGATTTGGGCGTATCTGCACCATCTCACTGCTGGTTTGCGTCATCTGTGGATGGATGTGAGTCACAAAGCCGTCAATAAGGTGTTCGGTAAAACATCTGCTGTTGCTACGTTCGTGATCAGCCTACCGCTAACCGTCGCCTTGGGCGCAAAGCTATTTGGCTTGTACTGATGGAGAGGCCTTTAAAAATGACAAATACTCTTAAAACATTGACGAAAAAAGCCGATAAAGGTGCCTTGATTGGTTGGTTGGCACAGCGCGTCACAGCAGCCTTGATGGCCGTCTTTACAGTGATCGTGTTATTGCAAGTGATTTTCAGCAAAGGCAGCATGGGTTACGACAAATGGGCGGGTATTTTTGCCTCACACCCCATGAAATTGTTGTCTTTGTCCGTGATTTTTGCGTTGGCATGGCATGTGTTTTTGGGCATGCGAGAGATTTATATGGATTACATCAAGCCAGTCGGTCTGCGCCTGACGATGAAAGTCTTAACCCTGGTCTGGCTGGCGGGATGCGCTGGCTGGGCGATTCAAGTTTTGTGGAGAGTGTGATTACATGAGCTATACCAATAAAAATATTGCCCGTCGCAAGTTCGATGTGGTCATCGTCGGGGCGGGTGGTTCTGGGATGCGTGCATCGCTTCAGTTAGCGCGTGCCGGGCTTAGCGTGGCCGTACTCTCAAAGGTGTTTCCAACACGCTCGCACACGGTTGCGGCGCAAGGTGGTATTGGTGCTTCTTTGGGCAACATGAGTCCTGATACGTGGCACTACCATTTTTACGATACGGTTAAAGGTTCCGATTGGTTGGGCGATCAAGACGCGATTGAGTTCATGTGCCGTGAGGCGCCCAAAGTTGTTTACGAGCTAGAGCATATGGGAATGCCTTTTGATCGTAATCCCGATGGCACGATTTATCAGCGCCCCTTTGGTGGACATACCGAAAATTATGGCGAAAAGCCCATGCAACGTGCTTGCGCGGCTGCTGATCGTACGGGGCACGCGATGCTGCATACGCTGTATCAGCAAAACGTAGAGTCCAAAACCAACTTCTTTGTTGAATGGATGGCGCTGGACTTAATTCGCAATGATGCGGGTGATGTTGTGGGCGTGACCGCACTGGAGATGGAGACGGGTGATCTGTTTATTCTGCAAGCCAAGACCGTGTTACTTGCCACAGGTGGTGCGGGGCGCATTTTTGCGGCTTCTACCAATGCGTTTATTAACACGGGTGATGGCTTGGGAATGGCTGCGCGTGCAGGCATTCCGCTGGAAGATATGGAGTTTTGGCAGTTCCATCCAACAGGTGTGCACGGTGCAGGCGTGTTGCTCACAGAAGGCTGCCGAGGCGAGGGCGCTATTTTGCTCAATAGCAACGGTGAGCGTTTTATGGAGCGTTATGCCCCAACGCTGAAGGACTTGGCTCCGCGCGATTTCGTGTCGCGCTGCATGGATCAAGAGATC
>CAZAIW010000099.1:7644-8469 GCA_964485285.1 uncultured Burkholderiaceae bacterium
TCAAAGAGGGACGCGGTTGCGGCCCCAATAAAGATCACATTTTGTTAAAGCTGGATCATTTGGGCGCGGAGACGGTTATGAAACGCCTGCCATCGGTTCACGAAATTGGCATTAACTTTGCTAATGTGGATGTCACGCGCGAACCCATCCCTGTGGTGCCAACCATTCACTATCAAATGGGCGGTATTCCAACCAATATCAACGGACAAGTTGTCATCCAAAAAAATGGCAATGATAACGAAGTTGTCAAGGGTCTCTATGCGGTCGGCGAGTGCTCGTGCGTGAGTGTGCACGGTGCGAATCGCTTGGGCACCAACTCATTGCTAGACCTCTTGGTATTTGGCCGGGCGGCGGGCAACCATATTGTGGCAAGCAATCTCAAAGACCAAGCACATCAAGAGTTGCCTGCGAATGCGGCTGATCAAACTTTGGCGCGACTCAATCGTTTGGAGGAAGCAACGGACGGCGAGTATGCCCAAGATGTCGCCAATGATTTGCGTCAAAAAATGCAAAAGCATGCGGGTGTCTTCCGCACCCAAGCCAGTATGGATGAGGGCGTTGTTGAGATAGCCAAACTGCGTGAACGAGTATGGGCGATCGGTTTAAAAGATAAATCGAAAGTCTTTAACACGGCGCGTATTGAAGCCTTGGAAGTCGAAAACCTCATCGAAGCTGCTCAGGCGACGATTGTTTCTGCTGCTGCACGTCATGAGTGCAGGGGGGCTCATACGGTGAGCGATTATGAGCGCCCAGTTGATGATCCGACAGCCCCATTAGGCCGTAATGATGCCGTTTGGATGAAGCATACGCTGTGGTATTCCGAGG
>CAZAIW010000100.1:0-8451 GCA_964485285.1 uncultured Burkholderiaceae bacterium
GTCCAAGGCTAGGACCAAGGGCAAATCGCTTGGTGGCGGTATCTCCGGGTTTGAATTGCCGTGCATAGGCAATGGCTTGGTATTCCACATTGCCGCCGCCTAGAGTGCCGACAATCGAGTTGGCGCGCACCACCATCCACGTGCCCGTCTCGCGCGGCACCGAGCCTTGGGTGTGCGTGACGGTGATCAGTATCACGGTGCCCTACGATCCACGGTAGGTAGAGTAGCTCCAAGGGCTCACGAGCAGCGGCACGTGGTAGTGCTGCTCGGGGTGAGCAACGCCAAAGTCTAGGCTGACTCGATTTAAAAAATGCGGCTCGGGCAATGGCACGCCCTTGGCCTTGAAGTAACCCGCCACATCAAACACCAAACGGTAGGTGCCAACTTTGAGTTGGTCGTGCGCAAATAGCAGGCCGTCGGGGTTGCGCCCATCGCTGTTGAGCGTGAAGGTTTTATGCAGCGTGGCGGTTTCGCCTTGGGTGGTGTAGAGCTGCACCACCATACCGCTGGCGGGGCATCCGTGTGCGGTGTCTAATACGTGAGTTGAGAGTCCCATTGAGTGTGTCCTTATTGATAAACTGTATACAATTTTGCCATGTCTAAAACCCCCGTCTCCAAATCCAGCGCTCAAGATGCTGAGCCTACGCTGTCGAGTACCGATACGATTGTTCAAGCACTGAGTCGTGCCATTATTGAGCATCGCTTGTCGCCGGGTGAAAAATTAAAAGAGCAAAAAATTGCAGATCAATTTGGTGTCTCGCGCACTTTGGTGCGTCAGGCGCTGTATCAGCTGTCACAAAAGCACTTGATACGCATCGAACAATCACGCGGTGCCTTTGTTTGCGCGCCCTCCAGCCGAGAAGCCAAAGAGGTGTTTGCTGTGCGCATGATGCTGGAGTCGGCGATGGTCGAAACCCTCATTGATGGGCTAACGGTCACCAAATTGAAAACACTGCGTGATCATTTAAAAGCCGAATCCGAGGCCGTGGGCGGTGTTGATGCCTCCACGCGGGTTGAGTTGCTGGGCGACTTTCACGTGCTGATTGCGGAGTTGATTGGTAACGACGTGTTGGCGCAGGCTTTGCAAGATTTGATCTCGCGCTGTTCCTTGATTACTTTGCTGTATCAGTCAGATCGCGCGGCGGTGCATTCGCACGACGAGCACGTGGCGCTGGTCGAGGCGATCGCCAGCAAAGATAAGCCGCTGGCGATGCGCTTGATGAAAGAGCATTTGGGCAGTGTGATGAGTGATCTGGATTTAAAGGGTTGATGTGATGACGACGTTCTACGACAGCGCTGCTCTGTACCCGCGCGACTTGGCGGGTTATGGCACAAAGGTGCCCCATGCGCGCTGGCCAAACCAAGCACGTATTGCGGTTCAGTTTGTTTTGAACTACGAAGAGGGCGGCGAAAACTCGGTGCTGCATGGCGATGCAGGATCGGAGCAGTTTCTCTCCGAAATGTTCAATCCTGCCAGCTACCCTGATCGTCACATCAGCATGGAGGGCATTTATGAGTACGGCTCGCGCGCTGGTGTGTGGCGCATCTTGCGCGAGTTTGAGCGGCGTGGTCTGCCGCTCACCGTGTTTGGTGTGGCAACGGCCTTGCAGCGCTCCCCCGATGTGACGGCAGCATTGGTTCAGTTAGGTCATGAAATTGCTTGTCATGGCTACAAATGGATTCATTATCAAAACGTTGATGAAGCCACCGAGCGCGAGCACATGCGCATGGCGATGGAGATCATCGAGTCCTTAACCCAGCAAAGGCCGAAAGGCTGGTACACGGGGCGCGACAGCCCCAACACCCGCAGATTGGTGGCTGACTTTGGGGAGTTCGTTTACGACAGCGATTACTACGGTGACGATTTGCCGTTTTGGATGCGTGTGCGTAAAACAAATGGCGAGATGGCGCATCAGCTCATCGTGCCCTACACTTTGGACTGCAACGACATGCGCTTTGCGTTGCCGCAAGGCTACTCACATGCTGATCCGTTCTTTCAGTACATGCGCGATACTTTTGATGTGCTGTACCGCGAGGGCGACCCAAGTGGGCTTGATGCACCTAAGATGATGAGCATCGGTATGCATTGCCGTTTACTAGGGCGCCCGGGGCGCATGATCGCGCTGCAACGGTTTTTAGATCACATTCAATCCCATGACCATGTGTGGGTGGCTAAGCGGATTGATATTGCCCATCATTGGAGAGAAACATACCCATGCCCCTAAATCAAAATTTACTTTTTGCTGTACGCACGGCGCTTGCGCTGTCGCTCGTGTTGTTGCCAGCCAGCTGGACTTGGGCGCAAGGTGGGGTGGTGCGTTTTGGGCAGATTGTTCCGCTGAGCGGGGCGCTTGCCAACGTGGGCAAAGAAATAAGCGCCGCCACGCAGGCAGCGTTTGATCAGCACAACGCTGGCGGACAACCCAAAGTAGAGCTCATGCTGGAAGACGATGCTAATAACCCAGAGCGCAGCAAAGCGCTGGTGGCTGCTGTAGCGGATCGCAGCGGTGCGCTCTTATCTTGCTTTGGGGCGGTCGGGTGCGTGGCGCAAATGGAGGCGGCGCAATTGGCAGGCTTGCCTTTGATTGGCCCTATCTCCGGTGTTGCCCAGTTGCGAGGTAGACAGGCCGATCATGTCTTCGCGGTACGCGCATCGGCTACGCAAGAGCTAAGCAAGCTGTTGGAGTTTGGCAAAACCATGTCGGTCAGTAGCGTAGCCGTACTGGTTCAAGACGATGGGTTTGGACAGGGTTACTGGGCAGAGCTCAAAGAATTACTCAAACGCACCAACATACAGGTTAAAACCGTTGTCATCTTGAGTACGCAATCGCCCAACTATGCACAGGCCGTCACGGAACTCACGGCGCAGTCGACCCAGCCCGCACAGGCGACACAAGCACTCATTTTGTTAGCCAATGCGGCGCATTCTTCGGCCATCCTCAATGCGTGGCGCGAGCGCGCTTCATTGCCGCTGGTGATGAACCTGTCCGGTCAAGCGAATGCACTTTTTTCTAGTCACTTAAAAGGCTATGGCGGTGCGGTCACCTTTGTCACCGTCACGCCAAGCCCTTGGGAGAGCAAGCTACAAATTCAGCGCGACTATCAGCGTGCGATGGCGGCTGCAGGGCTCAAAACGTATTCGTACCTCAGTTTTGAGGCTTACATCAACGCGCGCGTGGCGATTGAAGCGGCCAAGGGCGCTAGAACCAATAGCTCGAAAGCACTCAGCAAAATTTTGGCAACGAAAGTGTTCGACATCAGCGGCATGACTTGGCGCTTTAGCGAGCGTGCTGCACCGCGCTATACCGATTTGTCAATTTTGAGTTCAGACGGAACGTTTAAACATTAGCGCTGAATGTCGCGACAGGTATTGGATTTATCAAAAAGGATGGTTATATGGCGCTGACGCTACGGCAAATCAATGAGGCTCCGAAGGCAACAGCCTTAGCTTGGCTCAATGGACTCTACGAACACTCGCCTTGGGTGGTCGAGAGGGCGATAGACCAATCGCCACAAGGCTTTCAAAGCCTTGCTTCCTTGAAAGCCACGCTGGCTAAGGTGTTGCAAGAAGCGACCTTGGCAGAAAAGTTGGCTTTGATTCGCGCCCACCCCGAGCTGGCAGGCAAGGCGATGGTGGAAAAGACATTGACCAGCGAATCGACCAACGAGCAAAGCAAGGCTGGCCTCACGCAGTGCACGCCAGAGGAGTTTGCCAAGATTCAAAAGCTCAACAGCGACTACAACGCCAAATTCGGTTGGCCTTTTGTGTTGGCCGTGCGCGGTGCACGTGGCGCTGGACTAACGAAGGGTCAAATCATCGCGACCTTTGAGCGCCGGCTGGGTTATCCGGCGGACTACGAAATGGCCGAATGCTTGCGCCAAATCAATCGCATTGCCGAGATTCGCCTTGACGATAAGTTTGTTACGCAGCCTACGCTGGGTAACCAAGTATGGGATTGGCACGAAGAGTTAGCCGCTTTGAGTGATCCCGAATTTAAAGAGCGAGGAGAGCTGACGGTGACCTATCTCACCAAGGCGCATGTGGACTGTGCGGCTCTGATCAAAAAACAAATGTTAGGCGCGGGTTTTGATGATGTGCAGATTGACGCAGTAGGCAATGTCGTGGGTGTGTATCGCAGTGCCGACCCTCACGCCAAAACTTTGCTCACAGGCTCGCATTACGACACCGTGCGCAATGGCGGCAAGTACGATGGAAGGCTGGGTATCTATGTGCCCATCATGTGTGTGCAGCAATTGCACCAAGCCGGCAAACGCTTGCCGTTTCATCTTGAAGTGGTTGGGTTTGCTGAAGAGGAAGGTCAGCGGTACAAGGCGACTTTTTTGGGCTCGGGTGCTCTCACAGGGGATTTTGATCCCGCGTGGTTAGACCAGGTCGATGCAGACGGCATCACTATGCGTGAGGCGATGCGCAGCGTTGGCTTGCCCGCCACCATGCAAGCGATCCAAGGACTCAAGCGTGACGCGACTCAGTACCTTGGTTTTGTGGAAGTGCATATCGAACAAGGCCCCGTGCTCAACGAGCTTGACTTGCCGCTTGGTGTTGTCACGTCGATCAACGGCAGTATCCGCTACGTGTGCCGGGTGGATGGCATGGCCAGCCATGCGGGTACGACACCCATGAACCGCCGCAAGGATGCGGCGACGGCGGTGGCGCAGATGATGCTGGCCGTGGAGCGAGTCGCCTATGCTGCTGCTGACTGGGTTGCAACGGTCGGGCAGCTTCATGTGCCTAGTGGCTCCATCAATGTGGTTCCGGGTGCTTGCCTGTTCAGCATTGATCTACGCGCCCCCACCGATGCCCAGCGCGACAAGCTAGAGTCTGACATCTGCCAAGCATTGCGCGCGATTGCGGCTGACCGTGGGGTCAACTTGCGCATGGATCGCACACTGGCGGCATCGGCTGCACCCAGCGATGCGGTTTGGCAAGAACACTGGGAACGCGCAGTGCAAAGTCTAGGACTGCCCATCTATCACATGACCAGTGGCGCAGGACATGATGCCATGAAGTTGCACACCGTTATGCCGCAGGCCATGCTGTTTGTGCGTGGGGAGAATGCTGGCATCAGCCATAACCCGTTAGAGTCAACGACCAGTCACGACATGGACTTAGCGGTGCATGCGTTTGCACACCTGTTGAATCACATACAATAAAAGTGTATACACTTTTATGAACGGAATTTTTAATGTCGCATGTGTCACAAAACCTAGCGCTTGATCAGTGGATTGACGATCATTTCGATGAACAAGTTCGCTTTTTGCAGGCCTTGATCCAAGTTCCCACAGATACGCCGCCTGGCAACAATGCGCCACATGCGGATCGCACGGCCGAGCTACTCAAAGAGTTTGGTTTTGATGCCAAAAAATTTGTCATTCCCAGCGATAAAGTTAAAAAAAATGGGCTTGAGTCCATTACCAATTTAATTGTGCGCAGGCGCTATGGCGCTGGCGGTAAAACCATTGCCTTGAATGCACATGGCGATGTGGTTCCGCCAGGCGAGGGGTGGACGCATGATCCCTACGGCGGCGAGATCGAAGATGGCAAGCTGTATGGGCGTGCTGCCGCTGTGAGCAAATGTGATTTCTCCACTTACAGCTTTGCCGTTCGTGCGCTAGAGGCCGTGGCACCACCGAGGGCAGGTGCTGTCGAGTTGCATTTCACCTACGATGAAGAGTTTGGTGGGGAGTTGGGACCTGGTTGGCTACTGGCCAATGGACACACGCAACCTGATCTGCTGATTGCTGCGGGCTTTAGCTATCAAGTGATCACGGCGCATAACGGCTGTTTGCAGCTAGAAGTAACGGTGCATGGCAAGATGGCGCATGCGGCCATTCCCGATACCGGCGTGGATGCACTGCAAGGGGCCAACGTCTTGATGACCCAGCTGTATGCGCAAAACGATGTACTCAAAAACATTCGGTCAAACGTCGTCGGTATTACGCATCCCTATCTCAATATCGGCATGATCGCGGGTGGCACCAATACCAATGTCATTCCGGGAAAAGTGGTTCTTAAGCTTGATCGGCGCATGATCCCCGAAGAAGACCCGCGCACCGTTGAAGCTGATTTGCGGCAACTCATCGAGAATAGTATGGCGGTTTGCAACGCTCGTGGTTTGGCTGTTCGCGCAGAGGTCAAGCGCATACTGCTATGCAACGCCATGTATCCTTTAGAAGGGAATAAGCCTTTGGTTGAGGCGCTGCAAAAACAAGGCGAAGCGGTGTTTGGTGAGCCGATTCCGGCGCTGGGAACTCCGCTGTACACCGATGTTAGGCTTTATGTTGAGCGCGGCATCCCGGGGGTCATGTACGGGGCGGGGCCGCGCACTGTGCTGGAGTCCAACGCCAAACGCGCGGATGAACACATTGTCCTTGAGGATTTACGCCGCGCCACGAAAGTGGTGGCGCGCGCACTGCGCGACTTGCTAGGGTAAGTCCTAGCAAAGAATAATGTAAAAGTGTATACAGTTCGCACCTTTAACATTGTTCAGAAAGGTCATCTATGGAGCTATCTACTCACCCAGTTGACGAACGCTTGCCGGCCACCAAATTAGGCATCTTGGGGCTACAGCACGTCTTCGTTATGTACGCTGGCGCGATTGCGGTTCCGCTCATCATTGGGCGCGCCTTAAAGCTATCGCCGGAACAAGTAGCGATGTTGATTTCGGCTGATTTGTTTTGCTGCGGTTTAGTGACCTTGATCCAATCGCTGGGTGTGACACAGTGGTTTGGTATTAAGCTGCCCGTGATGATGGGGGTGACGTTCGCAGCCGTGGGGCCTATGGTTGCCATTGCTAACGCTAACCCTGGTGTGATGGGGGCGCAAATGATTTTTGGTGCGGTGATTGGCTCGGGCATCATCGGGATTGTGATTGCACCTGCGGTGAGCCGGCTACTACGGTATTTTCCGCCGGTGGTGACGGGCACAATCATCGCAGTGATTGGTATTAGCCTGATGCGTATTGGCATCAATTGGATATTTGGTAATCCTTTTGGTCCAACAGCGCCCAGTGTTGTCAATCCTGATCATGCCAAGTGGCTGACCGATGTCACCGCTTTGGCGGGCGCTGCTGGATCAGCTGTTCCAGCTGTGCCCAAGGGCTTGGCGATTGTGGGTACGACTCCTAACCCTTTATATGCACCCTTGGCCAACATTGGTGTCGCGGCGATTGTGCTGATCTCCATCTTGATGATTGCCAAATTCGCCAAAGGCTTTATTAGCAATATCGCGGTTTTACTGGGTATCGTCATTGGTGGTATTGTTGCAACCGCCATGGGGGCGATGAGCTTTGATAAAGTGGCCAGTGCCCCTTGGTTTGCGTTTGTGCTGCCCTTTCAGTTTGGTATGCCTATTTTTGATCCGATACTGATTTTGACGATGACCATTGTCATGATTGTCACCATGATCGAATCGACGGGTATGTTTTTAGCGCTAGGGGAAATGACAGGCAGAAAAGTCGATCAACCTGCCTTGTCGGCGGGTTTGCGTGCCGATGGTTTGGGGACACTGTTAGGCGGTATTTTCAATACTTTCCCCTACACCAGTTTTTCGCAAAACGTTGGATTGGTCGGCGTGACGGGTATACGTAGCCGATTTGTCTGCGTGGCTGGCGGCATTGTGTTGATCGTGCTGGGGTTATTGCCCAAAATGTCAGCGTTGGTTGAGGCTCTTCCTACTTTCGTGCTTGGCGGTGCTGGCATTGTGATGTTCGGAATGGTCGTGGCCACCGGTATCCGTATTTTGGCCAATGTTGACTTCAAAGGAAATCGTCACAATCTGTTTATTGTGGCTATCTCGATTGGTGTCGGGATGATTCCTTTGATCGCACCTAATTTCAAGCAGTGGATGCCGCATGGGCTGCACCCACTGATCGAGTCAGGTATTTTGCTGGCTTCGCTAACGGCCGTTATTTTGAATGTTTTTTTTAACGGGGCAAGCGGTGATACGGCAGCTAGCGTCGAGGCGGCTAAACAGTCCGATGGGGGGCATTAAGCCTTAAGGCGTGTACTTTACTTTTTATTTAGGAAAGTCCCCTTGCTGATGGTTTGGCTAGGGGGCTTTTTTTGCCTATCTGGTCTAGCATTTGCCTGATAATCTGGCACAGTTTATTTTTTATTTAGGAGTTTTTATGAGCAAACGTATTTTGATCAAAACGGCCATCGCATTGGCAACTACTTTTGGCTTGGGGATAACAACGCTGGCTCAAGCGCAAGTTGTGACTCCCATTAAATTTCAATTGGATTGGCGCTTTGAAGGGCCAGCTGCTTTTTTCTTAGCGCCTAGTGCTAAAGGCTATTTCAAAGATGCCAAGCTTGACGTGACTGTCGATGCGGGCAATGGTTCAGGCGGAGCTGTCACGCGCGTGGCATCGGGGGCATACGATATGGGCTTTGCTGATTTGGCAGCGCTCATGGAGTTTCACGCCAACAACC
>CAZAIW010000101.1:0-3038 GCA_964485285.1 uncultured Burkholderiaceae bacterium
GCGCCGCACCGCACTAGAGGATCGACTAACAAGCCTTGGACGCTGCACCGAGACGCACGGCTCTACAGCGCCTACAGGTTTTGATGTGGTACTCAACGCCACGCCCATGGGCATGCAGCCAACCGACCCTTACCCTTTAGATGTTCGGCTGCTCAACCGTTCGATGTTTGTGGGCTGCGTGATTACGGCACCTAGCGTCTCACCCCTCGTGCAAGCCGCACGGGATAAGGGCTGTAACACCATGACGGGAGCCGATATGTTTGGGCGCGTGCGTGACTTGATGGTTGATTTTTTGCTGGGCGACTGATATGCGGGTGATCAACAACTTATCGGACTTAGGCGATTCACCATGCTTTGACGTGATTGTGATGGGTGCAGGCGGCGCGGGCTTATCAGCGGCGCTATTTGCCGCGCTGGACGGTGCCAGCGTCTTGGTTGTCGAGCGCACCAACTATGTAGGCGGCACCACCGCGTTATCTGCCGGAACAACTTGGGTACCGGGCACGCACCACGCGGCCTCTGTCAACGCCCACGACAGCTTAGAGGCCGCCGCCACTTACCTCGACCAAGCCGTGGGGGAACGAAGCGAGCCCGCCCTACGTCAAGCGTTTTTGCACAAAGGTCACGAAGCGGTTGCGCGTATCGAGTCCCTGACCGATGTGAAGTATCGAGCCTATCCCAAGCATCCAGACTACATCTCCGACCTAGACGGCTCAACGCTGTGTGGCCGCGCCTTGGAGCCCCTACCCTTTGATGGCCGACGCTTAGGCAAACTCTTCCAGCTCCTACGTCCACCCATCCCCGAGTTCACGGTACTTGGCGGCATGATGGTTGATCGAACGGACATCAACCACTTACTGGGCATGACCAAGTCTTGGGCATCTTTTAAGCACGCCACCCACATCGTGCTGCGTCACGCCATGGACAGACTTCGCTATCCGCGCGGCACACGCCTTGTGATGGGCAACGCTTTGGTAGCGCGGTTGTTGTATTCATTGTCCAAACAAGCGCAAGTCGTCTTAACTTTAGATGCCTCTGTGCTCCAGCTCAGCGGCACACACATCACCCTCCAACAAGGCGGACAAGAGCGGCGCGTGACCGCTCGCAAAGGCGTGATTTTGGCCAGTGGTGGCTTTAACAGGCATCCCCAGCTGCGCAGCGCAATGCTGGGCGCGATAAACCCAGCTTGGTGTCCCGCCGCGCCAGGTCACACGGGCGCTGCACACGACTTGGCGCAGCAACTGGGCGCAAGCTACCGGCAGCACAGCACAACCCCAGCATTTTGGGCACCGGTATCACTACGCCAACGAGCCGATGGCAGCACAGCCGCATTTCCGCACTTTGTGATGGACAGAGCCAAGCCGGGCATGATGACCGTTAACCAGCAAGGGCGGCGCTTTGTGAACGAGAGCACCTCGTACCACCTCTTCGCGCTGGCCATGCAGCAAACCGGGGCCGTACCGGCTTATTTAATTTGCGATGCAGTCGCGCTCAACCGTTATGGGCTGGGCTTGATAAGACCCGGTGCCAAGCCCACCAGCAAAAGCTTGCAGCCGTTTTTGGCCGATGGCTATGTCACGCAAGGCGACACACTGGCGCAGCTTGCCCACCAACTTGGCATAGACGCGGCCGGTTTGCAAGCCAGCGTCAACCAGATGAATGCAGCCGCGCAAACGGGCTTAGACACAGCGTTTGGCCGTGGGCAAACGGCCTACCAGCACAATATCGGGGATGCCACGCTCGGCGGGAAAAATCCCAATTTGGGAAGCATCCATCAAGCGCCGTTTTATGCGGTACGACTCTACCCCGGAGACATCGGTGCATGCACGGGGTTTGCAACCAATGCCAACGCGCAAGTGCTAGATGCTGATCAGCATCCGATTCCGGGTCTTTATGCCGTTGGCAACGATATGAGTTCCGTGATGGGGGATGTCTACCCTGCCCCCGGCATCACCATTGGACCTGGACTGGTGTTTGCTTATCTTGCGGCTCGTCACGCGCTTCATCAAGATCGATGTACAACGCCCAGCAATTGATCCAGCAATGTTGGTTGCGCCAGTAGCTCGGCTGCCGCCCCGCAGTGCACAACTTGGCCATGATCAAGCACCACGGCACGCTGCGAGATGTTAAGAATCGCCTGCGGGTGTTGCTCGACAATGATGGCGCTCATCCCCGAATCTTGGGTGATGCGCACCATGGCGGCCAGTAACTCCTCGACGATGATGGGAGCCAAACCCTCTAGCGGCTCGTCCAGCAGCAGCAGCTGTGGGTTGAGCACCAACGCGCGCCCGACCGCCAGCATCTGCTGCTCGCCGCCCGAGAGCTGCGTTCCCATGTTGGACTTGCGCTGTGCGAGGCGCGGAAACATCTCGTACACCCGCGCAGGTGTCCAGTAACCACTTCTGGCAACGGCGGTCATGTTTTCATGCACCGTCAGCGATTTAAAGATGTTGCGCTCTTGTGGCACCCAACCGATGCCAGCGGCGGCACGCTCATGCGTCGCCAGCTTGTGCAACGCAGTGCCCGCCAAGGTGATGGAGCCTGAGTGCTGCCGCGTCACGCCCGCCAGCGTATTGATCAGGGTCGTCTTGCCTGTACCGTTGCGCCCCAGCAGCGCAAGGGTCTGACCCGCATCTAGCGCAAAGGAAATGTCGCTGAGCACCACCGCTTGACCATAGCCCGCGCAAACGTTCTCTAAGCGGAGCATCTCACCCATGCGGCACCCCCGTCTGCGTGCTGCCAAGTGAATCACCCAAATACACGGCCTTGACTTGGGGATCGTTCGCAATCGCATGAGGAGTTCCCTCGGTCAGCACAGCACCGTTGACTAAAACGGTGATGCGTGTCGCAAACTCAAACACCAAGTCCATGTCGTGCTCAATCAAAAGAATGGAAACATCCGCTGGCAACGCCGACACGGTTTGCAAAAGCTCCTCACGCTCGCCAGCAGGAACGCCAGCAACAGGTTCGTCCAGCAGCAACACTTTGGGCTCGCAGGCCAAGGCAATCGCAATTTCTAATAAGCGGCGTTTTCCGTA
>CAZAIW010000101.1:3048-7316 GCA_964485285.1 uncultured Burkholderiaceae bacterium
CCGTAAGGAAGCAGGTTCGTCGCTTGGTTCATCACCTCGGTCAAGTGGAATTGAAAGAGCAATTCATCACAGCGTTCAACCACCGACCTTTGCCCTAAGGCTTGCCACCATTGGCCTGCAAGCCCTTGTGCCTGCGAGACCACCATGGACAAGGTCTGCAGCGGTGTGAGGGTATCAAATAGTTGGTTAATTTGGAATGTCCGAACCAGTCCTCGGCGTACCCGGCTGTGCTGCGCCAAGCGACTGATGTCTTGACCCAGTAACGTGATCGAACCGCTGGTTGGTTTGAGCACGCCCGTGAGTAAGTTAATCAATGTCGTCTTACCCGCGCCGTTGGGGCCTATCAGCGCGTGACGTGCGCCTTGCTTTAAATCGAACGTCACGTGATCGGTCGCTGTAATGCCGCCAAAACGCTTGACGAGTTGCTGGCACTGGAGTACGGAGTGACTCATCGTGATCCAGCCTTTGCCATCCAAGTCCATGGTTTGAACAGGCGTTCACGTCCCACCAGCACCAAGACCACTAAAAAAAGACCCATCCAAAATGTCCAGTACTGCGGCGTGGCACTGGATATAACGGCGTGCATGATTTTGAAAACAATGGCACCCGTCACGCCTCCCCATAACCAGCCCGTCCCGCCAATCACCAGCATCAGCATCAAGTCGGCCGAGCGGTCAAAAGCGAACAAATCAAGCGAAGCAAACCCCGTCGTTTGCGCAGCCAATGCACCGGCGGCTCCAGCCACGCCAGCTGCTAGTGTGTAGATCACAGCAAGCCGAACATTCACATGAATACCGATGCTGGATGCACGCAACCGGTTATCGCGTATCGCCTTCAAGCTCGCACCAAAAGGTGAGTGAATCCAGCGGCGAAGCAGCAGAAAAAATACCAACATCACCGACAGCGCGTACCAAGCGGCGGTCTTACCCGCCAAATCAAACTCGAACTGTCCCAACACCGGAGCCATCACCACGCCTTGCAGTCCATCTGCACCGCCCGTTAGCCAATCGAGCTTATTGGCCAACTCATACATGATCAGTCCCACGCCCAGCGTGACCATGAGCCGCGTCAGGTCAGAGCCACGCAAAATGGTCAGGCTGCACGCGCCGCCCAAGAGCGTCGCCAGCGCACAAGCAAACAACAATCCGACCAAAGGATCGGGCATGACCCACTTGGCAAAGAGCGCTGCGCTATACGCCCCCATACCAAAAAACGCCGCATGTCCCAACGAGACAATCCCAGAAAAACCCAAAATCAAATCCAAGGACATGGCAAAAAGCGCGGTGATCGCAATCTCGCTGACCAGTAAAGCGTGCGAGGGGAAAACCAGCGGCGCTGCAAATGCCAAAAGCATGGATAGCGGCTCCCACCAGCGCATGCGGTGATCACGCAGCAAACTTTGTTCAATGGCCTCGATACGAGCACGGCTATCGGTTGGCTTCATTTGCCACCTCGTGAAAACAAGCCCTGGGGTCTATAGATCAAAATCAAGATCATGAAGACATAGACAATAAACGCGCCCATCTTGGGGACGTAATACTTCCCAGCAACATCAGCAACGCCGAGCAGCAAAGCCGCCAAGAGCGGCCCTGTCATTGAGGTGGTACCGCCTACTGCCACCACAATCAAAAAATACACCATAAACTTCAGCGGGAAAGTCGGATCAAGGCCCAAAACCTCAGCCCCCAAAGCACCGCCAAGTCCTGCCAAGCCAGAGCCCACGGCAAAGGTGACAAAAAAAACGACATTCACGTGGATACCCAGTCCAGCCGCCACACGTTGGTCGTCCACCGCAGCGCGCAAGCGACTACCAAAACGTGTTTTGGACAGCACCCATTGCAACACCACCGCCAGCAAAGCACACACGGCAATGATGAATAACCGATAGTGCCCCATGCCCAGCATCCAAGGCGTATCCGCCCACAGCTCTGTGCGTCCTTTTAGATACTCGGGTAGCTGCACAATTTGCAGCGTGCTGCCAATTAAATAGTCGGTACTGGCCACGGCCATAAACACAAGGCCAATGGAGAACAGTACCTGATCCAGATGTGGCTTGCCATAGAGTCGGCGATACAGAAGCACTTCCAAGATCGCGCCCAGCACGCCAGCACCTATAAACGACAAGGGTAAGCACCATAAAAATGACAGGCCAGCACGTTGCATGCACAGCACCGTGATGTACCCCCCTACCATGGCAAAGGCACCGTGCGCGAGGTTGATGAAATTCATCAATCCCATCGTCACCGACAGACCTACCGCCAAAATGAAAAGCAGCATTCCATAGGCGACGCCATCAAACAAGATGGTGAGCATTGTTATTGCTACCGTTTTTTATTTGGCTTTGCCCGGGTCTTTCACGTCTTTGAGGGTGTCAAACTCGACGTTGTAGAGCTGACCGTTTTGCTTAGCCACTTTGCGGATGTAGATGTTGTGCACCACATCGCGCGTCTGTGCATCAATAAACATAGGGCCGCGTGGACTTTCAAAAATTTGACCTTTCATGGCCGCCAGCAATGCATCGCCGCCACCATTGCCCTTGGTAACTTTCAAAGCTTCGTAGATCACGCGCATGCCGTCATAACCCGCCACAGCCATGAAGTTAGGGCGCATACCCTTGTTGGCTTTTTCAAAAGCTTCGACAAACTTTTTATTAGCAGCCGATGGATGCGCTGCTGAATAGTGGTGCGAAGTGACCACCCCAATAGCGCCGTCGCCCATGTCGTTCAATTGATCATCATCGGTCACGTCACCCGTACCAATCAGCTTAATGCCCGCTTTGTCCATGCCGCGCTCTAAAAACTGTTTCATCACCGCAGCGCCTGCACCAGAAGGAACAAACACAAACAGCGCATCGGGTTTGATGTCGCGCACTTTTTGCAAGAAGGGAGCAAAGTCAGGACTACGCAGTGGCACACGCAGCGCCTCTACCACTTGTCCGCCGTTGAAAGTCAGGCGATCTTTGAAATACTTTTCTGCATCCAAACCCGGACCGTAATCACTCACCAAGGTCACGGCTTTTTTGATGCCATTTTTAGCCGCCCAATCCCCCATCGCCACCGCCGCTTGCGGCAGCGTGAAGCTGGTACGAACAATGTAGGGCGAGGCCTGCGTGATGCTAGACGTTGCTGCTGCCATCACCACCATCGGTGTTTTTGATTGGGTTGCAATCGGCGCTGCAGCCAGTGCGGCCGGCGTCACGCCAAAGCCAGCAATCACGCTGACCTTGTCGTTCACGACAAGCTCCTGCGCTAGGCGCTTGGTCATGTCCGGAGTCGCGGCATCGTCTTTGATGATGATTTCAATTTTTTTGCCCGCAACCGTATTTCCGTTTTGCGCCATATACAACTGTGCGGCCGCAGCAATTTGCTTACCCGTTGAGGCTTGCTGCCCCGTCATGGGCAAAATCAAACCAATTTTGAAGGTGTCGTCAGCAGCAAAACCAAGGGTTGCCGATGCCAGTGCAGCGGTGGCCACCACCGTCGAGAGAAAGATGCGTTTTTTCACGAGAGCTCCTAATAATAAAAGTGCGATTCTAGTAGGCGCACTCAATGCGCCATACCTAGGTAGTTTTCTGTGATGGATTGCAGTGCAGCCTCGGAGTGCACAAGGTAATCCAACTCGGCTTCTTGCATTTTTTGCTGAAACCCCAAACTCTCCCCTTGCGCATCTGGAAACCGATGCATCAAAGAGGTAAACCACCACGAAAAACGCTCGGCGTTCCACACACGGCGCAAGCACCGCGCGGAATAGTGGTTAATGCCCGCACTTGATTTTTCGTGGAAATACTCGGCAAGCGCTTGTGATAGCACATTCACATCGCCCGCCGCCAAGTTCAGTCCCTTGGCTCCTGTTGGTGGCACGATGTGCGCAGCGTCCCCGGCTAAAAAGAGCGAACCAAACCGCATCGGTTCAGCCACAAAACTGCGTAGCGGTGCTATGCTTTTTTCAATGGAAGGTCCCGTCACTAAACGCCTAGCCGCATCTGGATCAATGCGCAATTTGAACTCCGTCCAAAACGCCTCATCCGACCAATCCTCAACTCGCTCATCTAAACGGCACTGGATGTAGTAGCGACTGCGTGTCATGGAGCGCATGCTCGACAGCGCGAATCCACGGTCTGTATGCGAGTAAGTGACCTCGTGGTACACAGGCGGCGTATCCGTCAAAATGCCCAACCAACCAAACGGATACACTTTTTCAAAATTTTGGATACTGCCCGCAGGCACACTGGCGCGGCAAACCCCATGAAAGCCATCACAGCCAGCAAT
>CAZAIW010000101.1:7326-8228 GCA_964485285.1 uncultured Burkholderiaceae bacterium
CCTTTATTTCGTAATCCTCGCCATGCTTCGTAAATGTCACGCTCGGGCTATCGGTATCAAAATCATGCACAGCGACCTGATCACCACACTCATAAATCGTTTGCAACCCAAGTCGGCTACGCTGATCCATCAAGTCGCGCGTGATTTCAGTCTGTCCATAAACCGTGATATGTTGCCCGGCCTGACGCTGCGCCAAATCGATGCGGTGAAACACGCCTTTAACGATCAAGGCAAAAGCATCATGCCGAAGCCCCTCGCGAGCCATACGTTCGCCCACACCAACATCGTTGAGTAAATCGGTTGCGCCCGGTTCGAGCACGCCAGCACGTATGCGGCCAAGCACATACTCGCCGCTTTGGCGCTCAACGATCACATGATCAATGCCTGCTTTATGTAACAACGCACCGAGCAACAAACCCGAAGGGCCTGCGCCAACAATGACAACTTGGGTTGAGAGTTTTTTGTTCATGAACTTAACTATATACCAAGCGAAACTAGGGTTGTCACCTACTGGAACTTAGCCGCCGTCACCTCAATTTCCACCTTGGCACGCTCCTCCATAAGCCCTGAGACTTCTACGCACGTCATGGCGGGGAAGCTGCGCCCCATCACCTCGCGGTACACCGCACCCAGCTCTTTAAGACGCTGGTTATATTCAACCCGATCCAACACATACCAAGTCATGCGCACCATGTCTTCTGGGCCTGCCTGAGCTTGCTCAAGGACTGCAACAACGTTTTGTAGCGCTTGCTTAGACTGCGCGATAAAGTCATCCGACTCAAACTGTTGCTGCGCATTCCAACCAATTTGCCCACCCACAAAAATCAGACCATGATTCACCGCAACGCCATTGGCATAGCCCTTAGCTGGCAACCAAGTCGGTGGATGGAGCTGTGTATTTT
>CAZAIW010000102.1:0-5910 GCA_964485285.1 uncultured Burkholderiaceae bacterium
CATAAGGCGCAAAACATACAGACCCAACTCGTACAAGATATTGCACTGAGCGAAGGTGCGTCCATTGCTGGTCGATTTATTCCATATGTGGCCATGCATGAGTTTGAATCACTGTTATTTAGCGACTGTGGTGCTTTCGCGCGTAGCATCGGACAAGAGTTGTGGAAGACTGAGTTTTCGGCTGTACGACTGGCAGCAGCTAACGATCCTGAGAAAATTAACGACTCAGTTTTAACAGCACCCTCTAAACGGATTGAAAAAATATTCACCACACATCAACGCCGATATGACAAACCTTTTCATGGCAATCTTGCTGCAAAAGAAATAGGCATCGAAACCATGCGCAAAGAATGCCATGGCTTCAATCTGTGGCTGACCCAACTAGAAGCCATAGGAGTATCCGCTCAATGACACAAACAACCTTCGGTTATGACCAAGAAGAAGATCGCCTGTGGCTGTGCTTTCACCCCGAGCAGCCCCGCATCTGGATTACGCGCCGCTTTGCCGCTGGCCTGATTGGCCCCATGGCCGAGCTGATTGAGCGCACCACCACGCTCAATCAACTCTCGGGGCTCGCGCCTAGCGAGCAAATCCGCATGGAGCACCGCCTAGCGGTCACCGAGTCGCCCCAAGGCGATACGCACTACCCCTTTCGCATCAACACCGAAGGGCGCGAAGCGCACCGAGCGCACGGCTTTGTGCTGTGCAAAGTGCTCAAGCTACACGTCCAAGCCGACAGCAGCCAGATCACCATGAAAACCGATCAAGGCGATGTCAACTTTGGACTCTCGCGCTACGACACCCACTTGTGGCTACGCGCCTTTCGCATGGCGCTGGATAACGCCAACTGGAACCTGCCCGCCCTGCCCGCGTGGCTCACCGAACCCATCTTGCCGCCCTCCATCCAAAACCTGCTCACCCAGCCCCTGCCCACCGATTTAGATAGCGACCCCGATTCGCCGCCACCCCCCACCTCACCCACACCTCCGACTGTTCCTCCAAGTGCTCCACCACCCACGCCGCCCGCACCATGACCGCCACGCTTGAACTTGCCCAACAACTGATCGCTATCGAATCCCCCACCCCGCTGGACGGCAAGCCAGGCGAGGGCTGCATGGACATCATCGCTGCAAGGCTTATCCCGCTTGGCTTTGCAGCCACCATCCTAGAATTTGGTGAAGGTTCACCTGCCGATGCGGGCATCCACGCGCGGGTCAAAAACCTCTGGCTCAAACGTCCGGGAACCCGCCCAAACGCCAAAACGCTGGTCTTTGCCGGACACACCGACGTGGTGCCCACCGGGCCGCTCACCGACTGGATCAGCCCACCCTTTACGCCCACCGTGCGAGACGGCAAACTCTTTGGACGCGGCGCAGCCGACATGAAAACCTCCATCGCCGCCTTTGTGGTTGCGGTCGAAGAGCTGCTGGGAGCCAACCCCCAAGTCGCGCACAGCATCGCCTTGCTACTCACCAGCGACGAAGAAGGCCCCTCCATCAACGGCACCATCAAAGTCTGCGAGTGGCTCAAAAACCAAGGCGAAGCACTCGACTACTGCTTAGTTGGCGAACCCACCAGCATCGACACCGTGGGCGACATGATCAAAAACGGACGGCGCGGCACCTTGAGCGGACGCCTCACCGTGCGAGGCATCCAAGGCCACATCGCCTACCCCCAGCTCGCTAAAAACCCCATCCACCTGCTAGCGCCCGCGCTAGCGGCGCTTACCGCCAAAGAGTGGGATACCGGCAACGACTACTTTCCCGCCACCAGCTTTCAAATCAGCAACATCCACGCAGGCACGGGCGCGGGCAACGTCATCCCGGGCGAATGCGTGGTCGATTTCAACTTCCGTTTTTGCACAGAATCAACAGCCGCTGGCCTGCAAGCCTCATTCATCAAGGTGTTGCAGGCACATGGCCTGACAGACCAACACCCACAAGGCCTGGCGGACTACACCCTTGCGTGGACACTGGGCGGAGAGCCCTTTTTGACCACCCCGGGCGAGCTGGTCGAGGCCACCACCCACGCCATCAAAACCGTGACCGGCGTGGACACCCAACTCTCCACCACGGGCGGCACCAGCGACGGGCGCTTTATCGCCAAAATATGCCCGCAAGTCGTTGAGCTGGGGCCCACCAACGCCAGCATCCACAAAATCAACGAATACGTGCCGCTAGCGGACATCGAGCCGCTCAAGAACATCTACAAAGGCGTGCTGGAGCGGTTGGTAGGGCTGCGATAATTGGCGACTCGCAGCCTCTATAGGAATCGTCATGCTACAAACTTATGAAGCCGAATTGCAGCCTAATGGAATGCTACGCTTTGCACCGCCTAGCTCCCCTCGGTACAACGACATTCAAAAAGTATTGGTCACCGTCCTTGCCCGCGAGCAGGTAGAGCCTGCCCCATCACGCCCTGCACAACCCCACGCAACCAACGGATGGGGACACTTACTGGGCGCACTCAAAGACTCGCCCAACTTTCGCGATGACCCTGTTCTGATTCAGCAAAGGCTGCGCAGTGAGTGGGATTAAATACCTGCTTGATACCAACGTCGTCATCGGCCTACTCAACGGCTCCTCAGCAAGCGACGACCTAAGGCGGTTGCACGATCTACGCCCCGACAACTCAGCCGTTAGCCAAATAACAAAAATCGAATTGCTGGGCTATCCGCAACTGACGATCTCCGAAGAAAAAACCATTCAACTCTTTCTCAATGAAATCATTGTGATTGGTATCGATGCAGCAACCGAAGCCACCACCATTGCACTACGAAAAATACGAAAAACCAAATTACCCGATGCACTCATTACTGCCACGGCAGCGGCCAAGGGCTTGCAATTGCTGAGTTTGGAATTGCACAAAAGAACATCGGCAAAAACGTGCTGGAGCGGTTGGTAGGGTGAACGAATTGCCATGAAAAAAGTACTGCCGCTCCATAGCACCCTATATCTCACCAGAGGCCAGCGATGAATCCGCTTTGGCAGTTGCTCGTTTTATTAGTTTTGACTTTCCTTGTTGGAGTGCCCATACTTCGGCGCTTGTCGGAGATGTCACAGAACAACCGCACGCTGGGGGTTTCTGTGATCTGGTTTTTTGTGTGGCTGGCATTGCTCATTGAACTTGTCGCACTACCAATCACCAGTTGGCTGTTTCCGCTCTTCGGGGACGATGGGGCACGCTGGCTAGGCACCGTCCTTTTAGGCACACTCATTGGATTCTTTTTTTTATCCCTAGCCGTTCACTCGATCTTTGAAAAAGGTGGCGCTGCCAAATTTTGGAATGCCCTCTGGAGCCAGCACGAAAAAGTTTTGCTGCGGCTCTTGCCTAGAAAACATCACGACCACTACCGCTGGCACGTGCGCTGGCGCTTTGTGCTCTTGGGTCGAAAAATCACTCGCCGCTGGGAGCGCTTTTCGCTCAAAAAATTTTTAGTCAATCAGCGCTGGTTTTGGGTGTTGCTTGCGGGCACTCTGGCGGCTTCAATGGCTCTCTATGTTGTGGCGGAAGGCGTATGGTTCGCCTTGCCCACGCCGGACAATCTCAAACATCTGCGCGATAGCTCTGGTAGCTGGACGCTGCTGACCGCGCTCATCTCCGCGCCCATTGCCTTTGCCATTTGGTGGTTTAGAGACACCAACACGTTGCGGCAAATTGAGAACCAACGCAAAGACACCAACCTCAAAGATTTTCAAAAACTCAGCGAGTGGGTCAGTGGTTTGCACTTGATTGAATGGGAAATGACACGTAAAAGTGATAGTAAAGAAGGCTTCGACCACGCCAGTCAGCATGAATGGCATTCAAGGACAAAAATAAAAGAGATTCAAGAAAAGTTTACGTGGCCGATGCAGTATGGTGACAACAAAGCCATGAGGCCTCCCAGCCGTACCGAAGGTGCTGCCAGCCTCCAAATTGCAGCGGTCTATCAACTACAAGCCTTTTTGCGCGGTGACTATGGCGAACACTTTCAGCGCCCTGCCTTTGCCCTACTTAAAACCGTGTGGCTGTCCTTGGTGCAAGCGCACGCGAGTAGCTGGCAACACGCTTGGACTGAGGTGCTGGCTAAAGGTGCGAGCGCAGCGGAGGAGGAAAGAAAGCCTTTCAACGATTGGCAGCAAAACCTAGGGAACTTGCTTCAATCACCATTGGCGGTCGCCATTAACGATGCGCTCACCCGCGAGCATGGCCGGGCGCTGCAAGACCATGCGGGTGATCTATCAAGCGGTGTGTTTGCCGGACTGCAAGCAAAGGCGTTAGAACTGGATGGGCTTCATCTACAGGGCATCCAACTGCAAGGCGCTCATCTACGTGATGCCCAGTTGCAAGGCGCTCATTTACGCTATGCCCAGTTGCAAGGCGCTGATCTATTTAGTGTTCAGTTGCAAGGCGCGAATCTGAGCGCTGCCAACTTGCAAGGCGCTAATCTATTAAAGGCTCAGTTACAAGGCGCTAATCTACGTTATGCCAAGTTGCAAGGAGCTGATTTACGTGATGCCAAGTTGCAAGGCGCTGATCTATGGAGTGCCGAATTGCAAGGCACTAACCTAATACGCGCCCAGCTGAAAGAGTCCAATCTTCAAGGAGCTCAACTACACAATGCCTTTTTATTGCATACCAATTTGCAAAATGCTGATCTTTCTGAAGCGAATTTAAAGGACGTTGATCTATCTGAAACCAATTTGCAAGGCGCTAATCTAAGCTTTGCCCAGTTGCAAGGCGCACGCTTTTTTGCCTCTCAACTCGAAGGCTTGAATTTAAGCGACGAGCAGCGCGCATCCATCATTGTTGAAGAAGAGTAACCATGCCCACCCTCACCCTTCTCCAACTGATCGAGCAACAAGCCCAGCGCCTCACCCGCGCGGGCGTTGCGTTTGGACACGGCACACTCACAGCGTTTAACGAGGCGGTGGGGTTCTTTTCTTTATAGGGTCATGACACATGAATACATCACTATCCGATCCATCTGTCCAACCTAGCTTTGAATCACTGCGTCAAATAAATGGGCATGGCGCTGAATTTTGGAGCGCACGCGACTTACAAACCCAGCTTGGATATGCCCAATGGCGACGATTTGAAGATGCAATAACCCGGGCGATGACCTCTTGCCAAGCCTCTGGCAATCAGATCGAAAACCATTTTGCCAACGTCGGCAAAATGGTTGAGCTGGGATCGGGCAGCACTCGAAAAGTTGATGATTACAACCTCTCCCGTTTTGCTTGTTATTTAATTGCACAAAACGGCGATCCACGCAAACCGGAGATAGCACATGCGCAGCAATATTTTGCTATTCAAGCGCGAAAACAAGAGCTAACTGATCAAGCTGCCGCAGACGCAGAACGATTGGAATTGCGCAGGCAAACCAGCGAAGAGTTCAAGGCGCTTTCGGGTGCGGCGCAAGATGCCGGTGTACAAAATAAGATGTTTGGCGTATTTCATGACGCAGGTTACAAGGGGCTTTATGGTGGGCTTGGTGGTGCAGCCATTAAGCACAAAAAACTGATACCTGAGAAAGACAATTTATTGGATCGAATGAATGCAACTGAATTGGCAGCTAATCAATTTCGCATGACTCAAACCCGCGATAAATTGGCCAGAGAAAATATCCGGAATCAATCGCAAGCGATACAGACGCATGAACAAGTAGGCAAAGAAGTTCGTGATGCCATCAAGCGCATTGGTGGTGAGCTACCCGAACATATTGCACCAGCAGAGCACATTAAAGAGGTTGAGAAGCGGCTCAAGTCTGCAATACCAAAATTAAAACTTGAAGATCAGCAAGCCAATGGTTTACTGGGCACGTCTAAGGGTGAGCAAGGCGAAAAATCATGACCCCCACCACCCCCCTCACCCTCCTCCAACTGATCGAGCAACAAGCCCAGCGCCTCACCCGCGCGGGCGTTGCGTTTG
>CAZAIW010000102.1:6010-8185 GCA_964485285.1 uncultured Burkholderiaceae bacterium
GGCACGGCACGCTCACGGCGTTTGACGAGGCCGTTTGGCTGGCGCTGTGGGCGATGAAGTTGCCGATTGATGATTTAGACGCTGTGGCGGACGCGCCCGTCTCTGGCGCTGACCGCGCTGCGGTGGAGGCGATCATGGAGCGGCGCATCGCCACGCGCAAGCCCGCCGCCTACCTCACGAATGAGGCGTGGCTGCAAGGCGTGCCGTTTTATGTGGATGAGCGGGCGATTGTTCCGCGCAGTCTGATTGCCGAGGTGATTGCCGATGGCTCTATCGACGAGTGGCTCTCGGATCAAACGCGCCGCGTGCTGGACTTGTGCACGGGCAATGGCAGCTTGGCGGTGCTTTTGGCAATGGCCTACCCGGAGGTGGAGGTGGTGGGCAGCGATCTGTCGGCTGACGCGCTGGCGGTTGCTGCCATCAACGTAGCGCGGCACGATTTAGCGGGGCGCATTGCGCTGGTGCAGTCGGATGGTTTAGCGGCCTTTACCCCCAGCGACAACCCCAGCGCAGGCGGCACGTTTGACCTGATTGTGTGTAATCCGCCCTACGTGAACGCACGCAGTATGGCGGCGCTTCCGCCCGAATTTTTAGCAGAACCGAACATGGCACTGGCCAGCGGGCCTGATGGAATGGACTTCATACGAGCATTGCTCTTACAAGCCCCGCGCTATTTGGCCTCCAGCGGTGTGATGGTGTTAGAAATTGGTCATGAGCGGCCTCATTTTGAGGCTGCCTTCCCCGGTCTGCCCGTGGTGTGGCTGGACACCAGCGCGGGCAGCGACCAAGTGTTATTGATCACGGCAGAGATGCTGCAACTACCAACGATATGAAACCTTCTGAAGCTGTAGCGCTACAACAATTGGCACGCGCTTTGCCGCACCTGAATCAGGGGCAAGCGCACCGGGAAGCGGGCGATTTGGCGCGTGCTCAAGCGTGTTTTTTAGATGCTTTGGCGATCTACCCAGCGTACATCGCTGCACTGCAATTGCTGGGCGTTGTCTATGCCCAAACGGGGCAACTCGATTTATCGGTTCGCACGTTTAAGCAGGTACTGCATATCGAGCCGCAGAACGTTCAAGCGCTCAATAACCTAGGGCAAACGCTGGACACGCTGCAAGATTTTGAGGGCGCACTGGCCTGTTTTGATCGCGCTCTTGCCATCTCCCCGAGCTACGCGGCGGCTAGCACCAACCGCGCCGACACGCTGGCGCGTATGCAAGCACTGGAGCCAGCTGCTGCCCCTGAACCAACTGCACCTGAACCAGCTGCGCCCGATCCCACAGCCACCGCGCAGTCAGCTGCCATGGATCATCTCTGAGCCACCCAAGCCGTCCAAGCCAAGACATCCAGCAGCTGCCTGCTTCGGTCACGCTAGTGGATTTGTCGGAGCAGATGGGGGACTTTGCGGACACGGCTGCGCTCTTAATGCAGCTGGACTTGCTCATTAGCGTGGATACGGCTATTGCCCATCTGGCGGGCGCTTTGGGCAGGCCCGTGTGGATGCTCACGCGGCGCGATCACTTGTGGTTAGAGGGAGGAGACGATAATCCTTGGTATGCATCCATGCGGATGTATACGCAACACAATTTTGGCAACTGGGACGAGATCATCGCCCGCGTACAGCAAGATTTGCGCGGCCAATTCACCTCTTCTTGATACTTCCCTTGCATGATTTCTCTTCAAAACATCACGCTGCGTCGCGGCAGCAAAATCGTCCTGCAAAGCGCCTCGGCGCTGATTCAACCCGGTGAAAAAGTCGGCTTAGTCGGGCGCAATGGCGCGGGTAAATCGTCGTTGTTTGCGCTCTTGATGGGCGAGCTGCACGAGGACAACGGCGAGCTTGCGCTGCCTGCCGCTTGGCAAGTCGCCACCGTAGCGCAGCACATGCCCGAAACATCGGACAGCGCCACCGACTTTGTGTTGGCGGGCGACACGCGGCTAGAGGCGGCACGCCTTGCGCTGGCGGCGCTGGAGCTGGAGTCCGACATGAGCCGCGAGGGCTACGGCGAAGACTATGCCCACGCCTACGCCGCGTGGGAGGACGCGGGCGGTCACGACGCAGCGCCCCGCGCGCAAACGCTGATCCAAGGGCTGGGCTTTACGGTGCAAGAGCTGGATCAGCCCGTGAACAGCTTTTCGGGCGGCTGGCGCATGCGTTTGCAACTGGCGCGT
>CAZAIW010000103.1:0-7979 GCA_964485285.1 uncultured Burkholderiaceae bacterium
CCCACTATCGTTACCGGTAGAGGAGCCGATCACGTAGCGTTTAAGTCCCCCCTCAATGGAGCCGGCTTGAGTGATGCAATCGAGCAAGACCTTGGCTCCGATGCGTAAATTGTTGATGGGATCAAATGCTTTGAGCGGGTCGCTCCATAGCTCATAGGCATACATCTGGGCTTTAGCCGGTGTGCGTTTGGTGCCGCGTGCGCCGACAGCACTTTGGGCAAAAGGGTTAAAACCTGATTCGATGGCCATGACAGCCAAAATGAGTGTTGGCTCCAGCTGTAAGTACTGCCCCGTTTCAAAGGCCTGAACCACAATGGCGCTCATAGGCTCAGGCGCTACGCGGTATTTTTTGCTGAGCCACTGGGCTAAGTTAGCTTGACTTTTAGGGAGCTGCTCCGGGCTTAGGGTTGCGGCAGGAAGAGTTGTGTGGTTGATCGTATCGCTGTCAGCATCCACTGCTGCTAATTCCATTTGCCGGTCTTGTAACCAACCAAGGAGGTGCCACTCACTCACGCTGCGCCAATCGGGGCTGAGGATCAAAGCCGTGGCGATGACAACGACCAGAAAACCGAGTGAAGAAAGCGAACGATAAATACGATGAAGCATTAGGGTTAACACGTACAAAGCCGTGCTTTTGTGGAAACGGGCGAAGTTTAGCCGGAATATGGAGATATGGAAAAGCATAAAAACTGATTATATATACAGTGTTGATTGGGTTGAAATTCGCTTGCGGAAAAGGAAAACACCCCTAAAGTGCAGGAAAATAGAGCTTTCCTTTATCCATAGGCTATTTGAGGCACACTCTGCGATGAACTTTGATCTCCCCACACTGGACCAGATGACTGGTGGCATTTTTGGTGCTATGACTTCTAGCGAACGCACCACGCGCGTGCGCACTTGGCTGACCACCGACCCCACGCAAGAGCTCATGCAAGCGGTCTACAAAGAGCTATCGACACGCGATAAGGGCGCTTGCCGCCCTTTGCGTGAGAAATTAGACGAACTGCGCAGAGTCAAAATGCAAGACGGTTTGGCGCAAGAATGGGCGGCTAAGGCGCAGGCTTTAATCGATCAGGTTCGCATGAATATCGCTGATGGCATGGCTTGGCAGCGTGATGCGGCTAAAGCGGGCGCACCGCTTTCCAAGGAGCCATTGGCCAGCTTAAAAGTTAAGTTAGCCGAGCGTGTGGCGCGTATCGAAGAGTTGCAGCATCAAGTGGCGGTGCAGCGTGAAAGTGCGGCGTTGTTTGCGCAGCGTTTGGACACGTTGAGTACTAAACCATTAGCTGAGGTCATCGCTCAGCGAGAATCTTTAACCCGAGACGTGAACGATTGGGAGGCGACCTCTGCGGCGCTGACCGGTCATGCGCAGTGGTCAGATATTGATGCTAAATTGCCCGGACAGTTGGAGGCCGCACGTGCTCAGCTAGCCGCCATTTGGGGTGCTTTTGATGCTGTTTTGATCCTTGCTCAAGCGGCCTTGCAAGACGAGGACGCTACGCTGCCATCAATTCCGGTTTGGGCGGACGAGATACGCGCTCGGCGCGGTGTTGCGCTGACGCAAACCAAACCGGCGACTGGCACCAAGTCCAAAGTTGACCCCGAACAACGCAAAAAAGCACACGATGCGGTCACACCGGTTTTGCAAAAATTAGAAGAGGAACTCGCGGCAGGACACGGTAAAGCGACGGTTGGTGCGGCTAATAACTTGCGTTTAGCGCTCAAAGAGCACGGTGCTTGGATTGATGGCAAGCTGGACTTGGCCTGTCACGCTGCGCTTGGTGCCGCTGGGGAACTGGAAGGATGGCAGCGTTGGCGTGCCGATCAGTTGCGCTTAGGCTTGGTGGAACAAGCGCAAGCCTTGCTGGCGCAGCCGCTGGGTGGTCGTAAGCAACAAGAGACCATCCGAACGCTGCGCGATCAATGGAAGCAAGCCGATCAAGGCGGCATACCGAACCACGGGCTATGGAAGCGTTTTGACGATGCGTGCAATGAAGCCCATCAGGTGGTCGAGCGGTGGTTAGAAGAGGTCAAAGCCAAGAGTGCCGCTGTGATTGCCGAGCGCACGGCTTTGATCGAAAAATTAAAGGCGTGGGGAGCGGAGCAAGCCGGGCAGTCCGATTGGAAGGCCATGCACCGTACCTTACAGCAGTTCTCCAGCCAATGGCGTGAGGCTGGACATTTAGGCGAGCGCGACTTTGAGGCTTTGCAAACCACTTGGAAGGGGGCTTTTAAAGAAGCGGCTGCACCGCTTGATGCGGCGCAAAAAACAACAGTCGCACACCGGCAAACTTTGATTGAGCAAGCCAAAGCAATGGCCGATGCAGTAGGGCAAGGTGCCGATTTACGTATCGATAACGTGCGACAGTTACAACAGCAGTGGCAGACCGAAGCGCAAAGTGTGCCGTTAGATCGCAAAACCGAACAAAAACTGTGGGATGCCTTTAAAGCCGCCATCGATGGTGCATTTACGAAAAAAGACGAAGCGCGTAAAGCAGCCCAAGAAGCATATTTAGCCAGTTTGAGCCAGCACGATAAGGCTGTTTTAGCGTGCTCCAAAGCGCTAGAGGAAGCCAGTGCTGGCGGCGATGCGGGCAAAATTCAAGCCGCGATGAATGCTTTGCAGGCCGCCTTGCGAGGTCAGTCCGCGCAGCAGGCGCAGCAGCCGCCAGCCGTGCAAGACGTTAAAACGGATGCGCCACCACCGGACGTTGAAGCTCAGGCGGTCGTGACGGCAGATGCGTCTGCCGAGCAGGCCGTGCCACCTGCTGCACCCGCCAAAGTTGTCAAACCATTGGTCGCTATGCGCGGTGATGATCGGCAATCGGCAAAAGCGCCTGAACCGTCTCGGTCGGGGAAACGCTCGGAGCCGTTTGGCAGCGCTTATCAAGCGCGGCGCGGCGCAAGCTCAGGAAAGGAGGCGCGCGAGCCTCGCGAAGTGCGTGCCCCTAGGTTGTCGGATGATGCATTTCATGCTCAGCGCAAGGCCATGGAGCGGGCGGAGTTGGCACTTAAGAAATTACAGCTGCAAGCACATGGCGAAGTCGTGACCCATATCCTTGATGCTTGGCAAGCACGTCAGGCGGATCGTTTGCCTAGTCCATCGGCGCTGGGTAAAGCGGTGAGCCATGCCGTTCGGACGCAGTGGACTTTGGCGCTTGAAAAGGGGCTTGCTTTCAATCCGGCGGTTGATCCCGCTGTTGCGCTACTACGATTGGAGATCGCTACGGGTGCGCCAACACCGGCTGATTACTTAAATGAGCGCCGGGCTTTGCAGCTGCAATTACTCACCAAACGCAATGATCCAGCGCCTAACCAAACATGGGGGGCTGATGTGGCGGCGGTGCTGGCATCCGACTACTCCGAGGTTGCTGCTAAGCGACTACAGGCCGGGTTGAAGAGTTTGCTGCGGTGAGTCTGACTGCTATACCGACACTTGATTGTTCGGACACTTTGGTTGGGCCGACGCTAACGCTTCGACCTATCCAAGAAAACGACTTTGAGGCCTTGTACCTAGCTGCAGCCGATCCTTTGATATGGGAGCAACATCCCGACCCGCTGCGCTACCAAAAACCCATTTTTGAAGCCCATGTGTTCAAACCAGCCTTGGCGTGTGCGATGGCGTATGTGGCTGTGGACAATCACAGCAAGCAACTCATAGGCTCCTCGCGGTTTTATGACTACGAACCCGATAAACAAGAAATTGCGGTGGGTTACACCTTTTTATCCCGCACACATTGGGGCGGCGCTAGTAACCGGGAGATGAAAAAACTCATGCTGGATCATGCATTTGCCGCAGGCGTGAGACGAGTATGGTTTCACGTGGGGACAAATAACATGCGGTCACGCAAAGCCCTTGAGAAAATAGGCGCTAGTTTTTCACACGAAGGCGTAAAAGTGATGCTTGGTGCTACACACAACTATGTTTTTTATACCCTAGACCATCCACACACCGACTATGCGATTTAGTCGACTTCTTGGATGCAGAGATGGCCTGTCCGGAGGGGATCGAACCCCCGACCCACAGCTTAGAAGGCTGTTGCTCTATCCAACTGAGCTACGGACAGAGAATAGGGTTGTGATTGTAGCTTTTCTGTTTGGGTGCCTCAGTCAGTGGGTGTTGAGGATAAATCACTTTGGGTGCGACTTTTAATGTAATCAATTGCTTATGTGGGATCGTGCACCTATTTTCTTTGTTACACTCGCAGCTCATCTTTTTTTGCATGACCCCATGACGGGTTGAGGGAATCTATGCGAATCATTTCTATTTTTGTAACGGCGTTTGCCCTGATCGGTGGGGGTGCTGCGCAAGCACAGACGGCTCATCAGCAAAAAACCGTGGTTACAAAGCAAGCTAAAAAATCAACCGCATCTAAATCGGCAACTCTTGGTAAGAAGCCTGCTCTGAGCGCCAAACGTAAGCAGGCGGTGCGGGTTGCGCATGAGGGGCCATCTATGGGACGTCTTGCTGGCCTCCATGGCGTTGCTGACGAGTTAGACCTGAAGTCCAGCGTGGCTTTTGTGGTTGATCAAGATACGAACGAAGTGTTGTTCAAGAAAAACGAGTCCGCTGTTTTGCCTATTGCGTCCATCACCAAATTGATGACAGCGATTGTGATCAGCGAGGCTAATTTGCCAATGGATGAAATGATCATGGTAACGAACGAAGATGTTCGCCATGCCAGCTTTTCGCGCTTGCGCGCCGGCACGACAATGACACGCCGCGATATGCTACATCTGGCGCTGATGTCCAGCGAAAACCGTGCAGCCTATGCTTTGGGTAGAACTTACCCGGATGGGATGGACGAATTTATGCGTTTGATGAACGCCAAAGCGGTGGCTCTTGGTATGACCAATACGCATTACGTTGAACCCACGGGGCTGTCCAGTGACAACCGATCAACGGCTGAGGATTTGGCCAAGTTAGTCGCTTTTGCTTCGCAAAACCCGATTGTGAGTGAGTTTTCAACCTCTCATGGTTATCAGTTGGCAACGGGTAAGCGCACCATGCAATTTGTTAACACCAACCGATTGACTTCTAATCCCAACTGGGAAATTGAGGTGCAAAAAACGGGCTACATCACGGCTGCAGGACGCTGTTTGGTGATGCAAGCCAAGGTGGCGGGACGTAAATTGGTCATGGTTTTCTTGGACTCTATGGGCAAGTACTCGCGCCTAGGTGATGCCGAGCGTGTGAAAGCTTGGGTCGAGAGGCGTCCCGCTGGCGCACCGCACACGTAGTCGGTTTTTGGCTTTGGTGCGTGAAGTTTGGCCGCACTAGGCTTGATAGCCAAGTGCCGCCGAGATGGTGCGCGTTGTATCTTGCAGTGTGGCTATCCATTCGCTTTTGAGTCGCTCGGTGGGCGCTGAAATCGATAACCCTGCCACGAGTTCACCCCGGTCATTGTGAATACCTGACGCAATGCATCTCACCCCTAACTCCAGCTCTTCTTTGTCATGCGCCGTGCGTGCTTTGGCAACCATTCGGAGTTCTTTTTTGAGTGCTTCGAGTTGTGTGATGCTGTTGGGCGTTTGCCCCTTCAGCCCCGTGCGCTCCGCATAAGCCTTGAGTTCCTGTTCGGTATTGAGCGATAAAAAAAGTTTGCCAACAGATGTGAGGTGCAGTGGCGCTCGCCCGCCAATCGCTCTGACAACTTGCATCCCCGAGCGCTCGGAGTACGCGCGATCAATGTACACAATGGTGTCGCCTTGCCGCATGCTGAGATTGACAGGTTGACCTAGCAGGTCATGCAATGCGCGCATCGGCTGGAGCGCTGCCTCGCGCACGTCTAGGCGACTTTTGACAAGGTTGCCAAGTTCTAAAAACCTCAATCCCAGTCGGTAGGTATTGCCCTGCGAGCGCTCCACATAGCGTCCTAGCACCAAGTCGTTCAAGATGCGGTGCGTAGTGGAAGGGTGCAGCCCCGCTAGCTCGGCCAACTCTTTTAATCCCAGAGCCTGAGAGCGTTTGGCCAAAATATCGACCAACAAAAACATGCGCTCAAAAACTTGGATGGCTGGTTTGATTGGCATGGCACGATTTTAGGTTGTGGCTGCTAAGAGCTTGTCCGTGAAGGCTTGCCGAGAAATCGGTGCGGCACCAAGGCTGGCGAGGTGCTGAGTTTGTTGTTGGCAATCAATCCAGCTGATGCCTTGCTCGGCACACCAGTCAACCAGCGCCGCAAGAGCAATTTTTGATGCGTCGGTTTGCCAAGAAAACATTGACTCCCCAAAGACCGCACGTCCCATTTGCGTGAAATAAAGCCCACCTACTAACTGACCATTGACCCACGTTTCAACGCTGTGGGCAAAGCCAGCACGGTGCAGCTCGGTGTAAGCCTGCTGCATGACGGGAAGTATCCAAGTGCCCTGCTGTCCAGCCCTTGCTGTGCTTGCGCAGCAGGCGATGACCTCTGGGAAGGCTTTATCCATAAGGGTTACGGAGGAGGGGTCGTTTTTAAATCGTTTGATAGCTTGCTTGAGTGAGCGATGCAGCTTGAAATCTTGCACTTGCAGCACCCTCCGTGGCTTGGGACTCCACCCCAAGATGGGCTCGCCCGCGCGATACCAAGGAAAAATTCCATGGTGGGAGGCATCCACCAACCGCTCGACCGACAGGTCAGCGCCTGCGCATAGCAGACCCGCAATGGGATCGTCGTCGCCCCAAGCCTCATCAACATCGGGAAAGGGGTCATGCCGACCAAGGATGGGCAGCAGACGCGGGGGCAGCAGTGAAGGCATGGTGCGTGTCAGTTTGTGAGGGGTTTTGTCAGCTAAACGAAGATTTTCCATGAATAATGAGTCGGATGAGTGATACCAAAACCCCTACCCCCCCCGCTACTTTGGCCGATTGGCACAAAGCTGCCGCCAAATCTGCCCCGCAGGGTGATGTGAATGCCCTTAACTGGCAATCACCCGATGGCATTACCGTCAAGCCGCTGTACACATCAGTCGATACACAAGGTTTGCCGCATACCGATTCTTTGCCGGGTTTCGCGCCTTATTTGCGTGGCCCGCAAGCCACCATGTACGCAGTGCGGCCTTGGACAATTCGGCAGTACGCTGGATTTTCCACGGCCGAAGAGTCCAATGCCTTTTATCGCAAAGCGTTAGCCGCTGGCGGACAAGGTGTATCGGTGGCGTTTGATCTGGCAACGCACCGAGGGTACGACTCCGATCACCCGCGCGTCACGGGCGATGTGGGTAAAGCCGGTGTGGCGATTGATTCGGTTGAAGACATGAAAATCCTGTTCAATCAAATCCCGCTGGATAAAGTCTCGGTCTCCATGACCATGAACGGAGCCGTGTTGCCCGTGCTTGCCGGATATATCGTCTCTGCCGAAGAGCAAGGCGTGTCGCAAGACAAGCTATCGGGGACGATTCAAAACGACATCCTCAAAGAATTCATGGTGCGCAACACCTACATCTATCCGCCGGAGCCATCCATGCGCATCATTGGCGACATCATTGAATACACGGCAAAGCATATGCCTAAATTCAACTCGATCTCGATTAGCGGCTATCACATGCAAGAGGCGGGCGCGAACCAAGCGCTGGAGCTAGCCTTTACGCTCGCCGATGGACGAGAGTATGTGCGTACCGCCTTAGCCAAAGGCCTTGATGTTGACGATTTTGCAGGGCGACTGTCCTTCTTTTGGGCGATCGGCATGAACTTCTATTTAGAGATTGCCAAAATGCGTGCGGCGCGTGTGCTGTGGCACCGCATCATGAGCGGTTTTAATGCCAAGTCACCCAAGTCTTTGATGTTGCGTACGCACTGCCAAACCAGTGGCTGGAGCCTCACCGAGCAAGACCCCTACAACAATATCGTGCGCACCACGCTGGAAGCAAAGCCCTGCGGGCCCACCGTGGCCACAGAGCCGGCCTGGGCGCTGGCCCGCTTGAGCAGGCTGTCCACATCCTTGCCGTGCTCCGGGTAGATGGCCAGGCCCACCGATGCGTTCACGGCGCAGGGCTGC
>CAZAIW010000104.1:0-7953 GCA_964485285.1 uncultured Burkholderiaceae bacterium
CTCATCCTGCCGCACGCTGGGCACATCTACTCGGGACTGGCCGCTGGCATTGGTTATGCACGCCTTGCGCCGCACATCACTCGTATTCGGCGCATCGTGATGCTGTGCCCCGCGCACCGCGAATACTGTGCTGGCGTTGCCCTGCCCCACAGTCAAGCCTTTGCCACGCCGCTTGGCACGATGGCGATTGATGCGCTGGGCGTCGCCGCCGCGCAAGACCTCCCCTTTGTTGGCAACTACGCCAAAGTGCACGAACAAGAGCATGCACTCGAAGTCCATCTACCCTTTCTCCAGCGTCTTTGGAAGGGCACCCCAGCGGGTGGCCTGCCCACCTTGCTGCCGATGGTGGTGGGCGATGTCTCGGCCGAACAAGTGGCCGCCTTGATCGATCATCTGTGGGGCAACGAGCAAACCCTTTTCGTCATCAGCACCGACCTATCGCACTACCAAACTTACAGCGCCGCCCAAGCCACCGACACCGCCACATGCGAAAAAATTCGTGCGTTTGAAACGAGCATCACGCACGCAGAAGCCTGCGGTGCCACACCGCTCAACGCCGCGCTGATGCACGCCCGTGCGCGACACCTTGGGCTTGAGCATTTGGTGTACTGCAACTCGGGCGATACAGCAGGCCATACGCCTGAAGGACGCGAGCGCGTGGTGGGCTACGCCAGCTTCGCCCTGTACGAGCCTGCGCAAGGCACCTCCCCTGCAAGCCAAGCTGTACAAGGTCTGCAAGCCAGTCAAGGCGCGGCGCTTGTCCAGCTGGCGCGTGCCAGCCTGTGCCTTGCGATAGATGCTCGGGCGATGGCACCCGGCGAGCAACCCAGCACGCCATCCGCTATACCAACCACAGAGCTACCCGCGACGCTGCAAGAGCCGTGGGCGCAGGCACCCGGCGCGTGCTTTGTCACGCTTAGCCAAAACGGACAACTGCGCGGCTGCATCGGTAGTTTGGTGGCGCATCGCTCGCTTGGCGACGATGTGCGGCACAACGCGCAATCTGCCGCGCTACACGACCCGCGCTTTACCCCCGTCACGCCGAGCGAAGTGCCCCAGCTGCACATGGAAGTCTCGGTTCTCACCAGCCCCATTCCGCTGGCGTTTACCAGCCAAGCACACGCGCTATGGCAACTACAGCCACTGCGCGATGGTGTGATCTTTTCAGCGCACGTGAACGGACAAACCTACCGCAGCACCTTTTTGCCGCAGGTGTGGGGACAGCTGCCGGATGTGACGCAGTTCATGGCACAGCTCAAAATGAAAGCCGGTTTGCCCTTTGATTTTTGGTCTGTCGATGTGCAGCTAGAGACCTACCGCGTACAAGAGTTTCACGACGCACCTCATGCGTAACACCATGCGTAACCCCATGCTTAACCCAACAGCCTACCCAGCCAATTGGTGGCATGCCTTGGATGATGGACGTTTGCAGTGCGATCTGTGCCCGCGCGAATGCAAGCTGGGCGAGGGGCAGCGCGGGCTGTGCTTTGTCCGCGCGCGTGTGGATCATCAACTGGTGCTAGACACGTACGGGCGTTCGTCGGGGTTTTGTTTAGACCCCGTCGAGAAAAAACCACTCAACCATTTCTATCCGGGCTCTAGCATTTTGAGTTTTGGTACGGCAGGCTGTAACTTGGCTTGCAAGTTTTGTCAAAACTGGGATATCTCCAAAAGCCGGGACACCGACAAAATCGGTCAGCACGTTGGCCCAGCGCAGATCGCAGCCGCTTGCTTGGAGCTGAAAACACCCGCCATCGCCTTTACCTACAACGACCCCATCATCTTTGCCGAATACGCCATGGACACAGCCGACGCTTGTCACGGCGCGGGCATTAAAACCGTTGCCGTGACAGCAGGCTATATCCACGCCGCCCCGCGCCGCGCCTTATTTGCCAAGATGGACGCGGCCAATGTGGACTTAAAAGCATTCACCCAGCAGTTTTACGCCAGTCACTGTGCGGGCGATTTGCACACGGTGCTCGACACGCTCGTCTACATCCGGCACGCCACGCGCTGCTGGCTAGAGATCACCACACTACTCATCCCCGGGGCGAACGACTCAGCAGCAGAAATCACCGCGCTGTGCGCGTGGGTGATGCGCGAGTTGGGCCCAGATGTCCCGCTGCACTTTTCGGCGTTTCACCCCGACTACAAAATGCAAAGCACACCGGCCACGCCGCCGGGTACGCTCACGCAGGCACGCCGTATCGCACTGGACAGCGGCCTGCATTACGTCTACACAGGCAACGTTCACGATCCGGCGGGTCAAGCCACCTATTGCCCCAACTGCCAGCATCCCGTTATTGGCCGCGACTGGTACGAAATCTCGCGCTACGAACTGCGCGGCAACCTCTGCGCCCATTGCGCTGCGCCAATAGCGGGACACTTTGCGCCACCATCGGCTGGCGAGTTCGTACAATTTGGCAGGCAACGTATCCCCGTTCAATTCAACCTTCCAGCCACTGCCACGGCCTTTACCGAATCATCACCATGAACCGCAAACATTTTTTATCCACCACCCTTTCATTTTTTACCCTTGGAGCTTTTATGACACTCGACGCCCATGCCGCCAACGCTGCCACCACAGAAACCCTGCCCTCGGGCGTCAAGATCACGCACACCGTGATAGGCACGGGCGCTAGCCCCAAAGCCACGGACACCGTCAAAGTGCACTACCGTGGCACGCTAGCAGACGGCAAAGAATTTGATAGCTCCTACAAGCGCAATAGCCCTGCTACGTTCCCGCTCAATCAAGTCATTGCGGCTTGGACGCAAGGCGTGCAAAAAATGAAAGTCGGCGGCAAAGCCACCTTGGTGTGCCCACCCGAAACCGCTTACGGTTCGCGCGGCGCCGGCGGCGTGATTCCGCCCAACGCCACGCTCAATTTTGAAGTCGAACTCTTAGAGATTCTGAAGTAATCACCTAAAAGTAATCGCCGCCTGCAAGCCTGATGTAGCAGAACCCTTAGAGACTCTCTGCAACGCCGGGCTCCGTTCGGACTGAGCTTGTCGAAGTCCTTCATGTCACATGTATCAACCACCTCCATTTGTCGCTCAAGAGCAAGCGCACGCCACCTTGTTGATGCGTGCGTATCCCTTTGCCTCGCTGATCAGCACTGATGATGACGGGTTCCCCTACGTCACGCACTTGCCTTTGCACCTCCAACTCGGTGCGGATGACAAACCACTAGCGCTGCTGGGGCACGTCGCCAAGGCCAACCCACACGCGCACTATCTGGCCGCGCGGCCTAATGCGCTGGTCACTTTCATGGGGCCTTATGCGTATTTGTCGCCGCAAATCTATCCCGATTTGGTGCGCGTCCCTTCTTGGAACTACCTGACGGTTCACGCCAAAGTGACCGCCACGTTGATCGAGGACGCGGCCGACAAAGACCGCTTACTCAAGCAACTGATTGGTGACCACGAACCTGCCTATGCCGCGCAGTGGCGTGGCCTAGAGACCGACTACCAGCAAAAAATGCTCCGTGGGATTGTGGGTATGAGTCTCTCGATTCAGCATCTGGAATGCACACTCAAACTTAACCAACATCGCCCCGAATCACACGAAAAAATGCATGCCCAGTACGCCACTGGCAACGACAACGAGCGTGCACTCGCCCAGTGGATGCGAAAGCTGGGCATGACGCAGGCACAGCCCACGCCATAACATCTTCTGCGCCGTCTATGTCCTCTCCCTCCTCTCCCTCTGCGTCCTCTAGGCCATCTACCTACCCCAGCAAGCGTGCTGCGTTTTGGGGTGGCTTCAAGCAAGCGGTGAGCGCCCCCATGCTGGTGCTGCTGGCCGGCATGATTGGCTTTGGCGCAATGGGGCACACGGGCGGCGTGAGCGCTTGGGTGGCGGGGCTGACCAGCCTGCTGATGTTTGCGCTACCCGGACAGGTGGTGCTGCTGGAGATGCTGATCTCGGGCTCGTCTTTTGTGGCAATTGCATTGGCGGTCACGCTCACGTCAGCACGCTTTATCACGATGACGATTACGCTGTTTCCGCAGCTCGCCCCCCAAGATCGCAACCGCAAACTCTACGCTTATGTGCATCTGCTGGCCATGACGGCGTGGGCGGTCTCGATGCGCGAGTTTCCACGCCTGCGCCCCGAGCACCGACTCAGCTTTTTCTTAGGACTGGGACTGCCGTGCTGGTTGATCGCGCTGCCCGGCACGCTCTTGGGGCACGTTGCCGCAGGCTACGTACCGGCCTTTGTCTCGCTGGCTTTGGTGTTCATCAACCCGCTGTTCTTTTTGCTCACGTTCACCGAGGTCAAGCCTTGGAGCAACCGCTTAGCGATTGCGCTGGGCTGCGTTTTAGGCCCCTTGTTTTTTATGCTCGACAAAGACAGCAGTCTGCTGGCAACCGGACTGGTGGCGGGGACGCTGGCCTATTGGGTGGATCGCCGATTTTTGCGTGACCGCCGCATCACCGAGGTCACGTCCTCATGAGCGCCGAAGCTGGACTTTGGATGGCTCTCATCGCCGCTTGCATCGGCACGTATCTGTGCCGCGCCATCGGTGTCAAACTGGCCGGACATATCGACCAAAACAGCGAGATTTTTAAGTGGCTCTCCGCTGTGACTTACGCCATGGTGGCCGCGCTAACGATACGCCTCATCGCCATGCCCACGGGCTTGCTGGGGCAAGTGCCGCTGTGGGTTCGGCTCGCTATTTGTGCACTCAGCATCGGCGTGATGGTCTCTCATCCGCAAAAGCGTTTGGTTCCTGCACTGCTAACGGGCACCGTGCTCATGCTGTGCTGGGGCGCTTGGCATTAGCAACGCAAGTTCACGTCATCCATCCTCATCCCACCCAGCGCCTTGCGTTATGCCATAGCCCTATCCACGGGCTGTAGCTGTCCAAGCCCCCGGTTTGTGCCAGGTCTGTCCAGCTCATTTGCACATTTCTGAAGACACGCTCAGGGTGCGGCATCATGGCGGTAAAGCGTCCATCTGCCGTGGTGACCGCCGTGAGGCCGCCCGCACTACCGTTGGGGTTGGCGGGATACCGCTCGGTGGGCTGACCTTGGCTGTCCACATAACGCATCGCAGGAATGACCAAGGCCGCATCGCCGCGCTGGGCAAAGTTGGCATAGCCCTCGCCGTGCGCCACCGCAATGGGCAAACGCATACCGTCCATGCCCGTCAAAAAGAGACTGGGCGAGCGCACGATTTCGACTTGCGATAGCCGCGCCTCGAAGCGTCCACTTTGGTTGTGCGTAAAGCGCGGCCACGCGCTAGCACCCGGGATGATGCTGGCCAACTCGGCAAACATTTGGCAACCGTTGCACACACCCAGCCCAAAGGTATCGCCACGAGCAAAAAAGGCTTCAAACTGATCACGCAGCTGAGCGTTAAACGTGATGCTACGCGCCCAGCCCACGCCAGCTCCCAGCGTATCGCCGTAACTAAAACCGCCGCAAGCGACCATGCCGACAAAATCACCCAAGCGGTGACGACCGGATTGCAAATCGGTCATGTGGACATCTACCGCATCAAAGCCCGCCACGCGAAACGCCTCGGCCATCTCTAGGTGCGAATTCACGCCCTGCTCGCGCAATATGGCAACGCGCGGGGAGCTATTTTTAACCAGTGCCATGCCTGTAGGCCAATCCGGTATTGGCTTGCAGGCCAGATGAACGTGCAGACCCATGTCTGCTTGGCTTCCCAGCATGGCATGTTCTACATCTGCTGTTTCAGGGTTGTCACGCGCCCTTGCCATTTGCCAACTCACGCTATCCCACACCTGCAACAAATCGCTCAGCTTGGCAGCAAATATCTTGCGCGTATCGCGCCAAATTTGAATCTCGCCCTTGCCTTCGTCTAGCGACGCACTGGGCGAGCGCACCTTGCCGATAAAGTGACTGATGCGCGAGAGCGCGTGCGTGCGCAGCACCTGCATGACGTGGGCACGATCCGCCGTGCGCACTTGCAGCACCACGCCCAGCTCTTCATTGAACAGGGCTTTGAGCGTCAGCTCTTCGCGGCGCTTAGAGACTTGGGTTGCCCAGTTCTTGGCATCCCCCACGTCTTGCTTGCTGTCGCTGATGCCATCGCCCTCCAGCAGCAACATATCCAAATTAAGCGCCACGCCGACACGACCTGCAAACGCCATCTCGCACACCGTCGCGAGCAAACCGCCGTCGCTGCGGTCGTGGTAGGCCAAAATTTTTCCATCGGTTCTGAGCGCGTTGACGGCGCGTACCACATTCACCAAGTCTTCGGGTTGATCCAGGTCCGGTGCGAGGTCGCCCACTTGATCGAGCGTCTGCGCCAAGATGGACGCAGCCATGCGGTTCTTGCCGCGCCCAAGGTCGATCAAGAGCAGCGAGCTGTCGGCCTCATCCGCCGCAAGCTGCGGCGTGAACGAGCCGCGCACGTCGGGCAGCGTGACAAAGGCGCTTACGATGAGTGACACGGGCGAGACGACCTGCGAGCCATCGCCCGCCTTGGCACGCATGGACAGCGAATCTTTGCCCACCGGAATGGAGATACCTAGCCGAGGGCACAGCTCTAGGCCAACGGCTTTGACGGTTTCGTACAGCGCCGCGTCCTCGCCTAGGTCATCGTCACCCAAGCCGCAAGCCGCCATCCAATTGGCCGATAGCTTGATGCGGGACAGCTCCATCGGCGCTGCCAGCAAATTGGTGATCGCTTCGCCCACCGCCATACGCCCCGATGCAGGTGCATCCAGCATGGCCAGCGGTGTGCGCTCGCCCATCGCCATGGCCTCGCCAGCAAAGCCAGAAAAATCAGCCAACGTGATGGCGCAATCGGCCACGGGCGTTTGCCACGGCCCGACCATTTGGTCGCGGTGCGTGAGGCCGCCCACGCTGCGGTCACCAATGGTGATCAAAAATCGTTTAGAGGCCACCGTGGGATGCGAGAGCACACGCACCACCGCATCTTGCAGCGTGACATCGCTCACATCCAAAGGCGCGTAATGGCGCGGCACGGTGCGCACGTGGCGCGTCATTTTGGGCGGCTTGCCCAGCAGCACATTCATGGGCATGTTGACCGGTTGCTCGCCCGCCGCATCCGCATCACTCACCACCAACTGACGCTCTTCGGTTGCCGTGCCCACCACCGCAAACGGGCAGCGCTCGCGCTGGCAAATGGCCTGAAAGGCCGCCAGCGACTCGGGCGCAATCGCCAGCACGTAGCGCTCTTGGCTCTCGTTACACCACACCTCTTGGGGTGACATGCCCGACTCTTCCAGCGGCACCGCGCGCAGATCGAACCGCGCACCACGCGCCGCATCGTTGACCAGCTCGGGGAAGGCATTGGAGAGTCCGCCTGCGCCCACATCGTGAATTGCCAAAATTGGATTCAAGGCTGCGTCCACGCTGCCCATCGCCACGCAAGCCGTAATCACTTCTTGCGCACGGCGCTGCATCTCGGGGTTGGCACGCTGCACCGAATCAAAATCAAGCGCTGCCGAGTTGCTTCCACCCGCCATCGAACTGGCCGCGCTGCCGCCCATGCCAATACGCATACCGGACCCACCCAATTGAATCAGCAGCGTGCCCGCAGGAAAAGCGATTTTGTGCGTGAGCTTGGCATCAATCGTGCCCAGACCACCCGCAATCATGATGGGCTTGTGATAACCGTAGTGACGCACCTGACCATCCAGCGTGGTGACGGTTTGCTCGAATGCCCGAAAGTAGCCAACAAGGCCGGGCCTGCCAAATTCGTTGTTAAAAGCGGCGCTGCCCAGCGGCCCCTCGGTCATGATTTGCAGCGGCGAGGCGGTGCTTGAACCATGGGGGTCTGACCCAGGGTCGAAGCGAAGCGTAGACGGGGTCTGACCCCCATGGTTCGCGTGACTTGGCAACGCTAATCGACTCACCGTAAATCCTGTTAATCCCGCCTTGGGCTTAGAGCCGCGTCCCGTCGCGCCTTCGTCCCGAATCTCGCCACCCGCACCGGTGGCTGCGCCTTGCCACGG
>CAZAIW010000105.1:0-4836 GCA_964485285.1 uncultured Burkholderiaceae bacterium
GTGCAAGCAGCGCTGCATCATGCGGTGTGCGCCGCCAGCATTAACTGCACGCGCCTAGGTTGCCAACCGCCGACATGGGACGAAACCATCGCGCATGCACAGGCGCAGAAGGATGCACAGAAGGCGCAGCAGGCATAACGCCGTTTGCCGCTTGAACGACCAATTTGACAAGTGCCCTAAAGCTGCGCCGCCAGTCGCACCACAAAGCAACCACCGCCGCCTTCTTGCGCGGGCAAGCACGCGGCACTGCCACCATGCCGCTGGGCAATGCTTTTAACAAGCGCCAGCCCCAGCCCCACGCCGCCGCTTTGTTCACTGGCATTTTTGGCACGATAAAACGGCTCGAAAATACGCTCGGCCTCGGCTGGAGGAACGCCCGCGCCGTGATCACGCACAGTGATCTCGTAGTGCTGCAGCTGCGCTGTGAGGGACAGCGTTACAGCACCTTTTGTGGGGTCATTGTGACGCTGAGCGTTCTCCAACAAGTTGCGCAGCAAGCGGCGAACCAATTTGGGATAACCCGTCATTTCAAACGGGCCCTGTGCAATTTCGGCGACGAGTAAGTCGGCTTGTTGGCGGGCGCACTCTTCGGCAGCCAAACCCATCAAAACACACGACTCGGTGCTGCCCATACTGGCACCGGGCGAGTCGAGTCGGCTGGCCAGCAATATCTCTTCAATTAAATCATCCAATTCTTGGATGTTGCGGTTGATCTCGCGTGTCGTCGCGTCCGGTGTCTTATCGGGTGAGCCTTCTGGCGTGGCCTCTAGCAGTGCAAGCGCCATCCGAATACGCGCCAAAGGCGAGCGCAACTCGTGCGACGCATTGGCCAGCAGCGTCTTATGGGTTGATACCAAACGCTCGACTTGCTCCACCGCATGATTAAATTTTTGCGCCAAATAAGCCACTTCGTCATTGCCCTCGACCGCAACCCGAACCGACAAGCGGCCTTCGCCCCATTGCTCAACGCCGCGCTGCAAAGCCTCTAGGCGTTTGGTTAAGCGGCGTGCGAGAGGATAAACACCCAAAGCCACAGCCAGCGCCATCAGTCCAAGCATGCCAACCCCCCCCCAAGGGGAAAAATACCAAGGCGCGGCAGGACGCGGTGGGCGTGGCGGGCGATTGGGCAGCACCAAATCAAAAGGTTCCATCATCTGCTGCGTCTTTGCGCTGCTCGTAGAAGGATGCAGAAAAATGGTGAAGCCTCGAACACGCGGCGGCATATCGGGGGCGGCAGCGTCTAGTGCAGTTGCGTCTAGCGGCTCGCTAAAGCGCGTGGCATATCCCACGATCTCACCTTGTTTGTTGCGTAGCTCAATGGGGCGCGGCTCAGCACGTGCGCCATCTCGCCCACCGGACTCCATACCTTGGCTGCGAAATTGTTCCCGAAACTGCTCTCGCACGTGCTCGGTATGCTCACGCACAAAAACAGCGACCACCAGCGTGAAAGCGGCAATCGTGGCGACAACGGCTAACCAAATCCGGGCGTAAAGTTTCATAGGGAGGGCAGATCGTTAACTTTGTTGTTTGGCAAACACATAACCGACACCGCGCACAGTCAAAATCCGCTGTGGATTTTTCATATCGGTCTCTATCGCCTGGCGTATGCGTCCGATGTGAACGTCGATGCTGCGGTCAAACGCTTCCAGTTCGCGTCCACGCACAGCTTCCATGATCTGATCACGCGAGAGCACCCGCCCTGCCCGCTCGGCCATGGCGAGTAATAAATCAAATTGATACGAGGTCAACTCGCACAAAGCGCCTGCCAGCTTGGCTTGGCGAGTCTCTGGGTTGATCTCTAAACTGCCAAATTGCAGTGTGGGTTTGAACGATCCAGCCGTCAAGCCTGTCGGCGGCTCGCTGCGTCTGCGCAAAATAGCCCTGATGCGAGCCAACAATTCGCGCGGCTCAAACGGTTTGGGTAAATAGTCATCGGCACCCATTTCTAAGCCAATGATGCGATCCATCGGATCGCCCTTGGCGGTCAACATCAAAATCGGTGTGCTCTTGACATCGGTGGGTAAAGCCCGGATGCGCTGGCAGACTTGCAAGCCATCCATATCAGGCAACATCACATCCAGCACGACCAGATCAGTAGGCACCATCTGCGTGAGCAGCGCCAAACCATCTGCCGCGCACGCCGCATGGGTGACTTGGTAACCCGATTGATGGAGAAACTCGCCCACCATGTGGGCGAGTCGCTCGTCGTCGTCAATTAACAGTATGTGCTGCTCCATCATGCAAGCTGAGTCCGGTTTTTAATCACGCTTGCTTGGGCGACCACCCTTGTCGTCGTGCATGTGATGCCCCTTGTGCTCTTGACGCTCTTTCATCTTGGCATCCCACTTGGCACGCTGCTCAGGTGTCAGAACGCTTTCGGATTCGGTTTTGGCCTGCTCCATGCGTTTGCGGACTTGCTCATGCAAAGGTTTGATGTCGGCTTGCGCAGCTTTGGCAATGGACAGCAGCTTTGCTTTTTGTTCAGGTGTGGCATTCACATCCTTAGCCATGCGCTCCACGTGCCGCTCAACCATTTGCTCCATGCGTGCTGAGTCCATATGCCCAGCTTTGGCACCAGCGCCAGCAGGCTGGGCGTTGGCGACGTTGACCGCCAACAGTGCGGTACCGCCGATGGCCAGTGCAGCCGTCAACAAACGAATCGATTTTTTAAATGAAGAAGGGGTTGTCATAAAAGACTCCTTAAAGTGGTTAATGGAAGACTGTAGTGTGTGGTGGCTATGTCAACACTGTGTGAAGGCATCGTAAAGATAGGTAAAAAGCGCCTAAGGGTGACAGGTCTAGGGTTTTTACTAGCGCCTATTCGGTCAAAATCGGGCGCGTTCATCCATTTTATTTTCTTCCCCCTCTTGTTTTCATGATAACCATTCACCGTTTGTCGTTTATTTCTTTTGTTGTATGGGGTGGACTGTCGGCTGTCTTACTGAGCGGGTGCTCGGGCAAAAGCGAGAGCTCGCCCGCTGCACCTGCCGCAGCTCCCATGCCCCCCACCACGACTCCTGCGGCTGCCCCAGCTGTGCCCCCTACTGGCGGCGCGTCAGCAGCAGCTCCCTCTAACGCCCAGCCCGTCAGCGTGACTACGGCTAAAGCTGTGCAGCGTGATGTGGGGGTCACGATCAAAGCCGCAGGCACGGTGACATCGCTGTCGAGTGTTGACGTGAAGCCTCAAATCAATAACGTGGTTGCAGCGGTGCATTTCAAGGAAGGGCAATTTGTCAAAAAGGGCGATCTGCTCTTTACGCTGGACGCACGGACTGATGAGGCCAATGTCGCCAAAGCCAAAGCCCAACTGGCCAAAGACGAAGCGGCACTGTTAGATGCCAAGCGGCAACTGGCAAGAAACCAAGAACTGGTCACAAAAGGCTTTATTTCGCAAGGTGCTGCCGACACCAGTCAATCCAACGTTGACGGGCTTGCCGCAACGGTAGCCGCCGATAAAGCCGCACTGGGTGCGGCGCAAACAGCGCTGTCGTACAACCGCATCACAGCCGCACAAGCCGGACGCGCTGGCGCAGTCAATGTGTTTGCAGGAAGCGCTGTTCAAGCCAATCAAACACTCTTAGTCACCATCACCCAGTTAGACCCGATCGCTGTGACGTTTAGTCTGCCGCAAGGCAGTTTGAGCGATGCGCTGGGCGCTTTAACGGGCGAGGGAACCTTGGTCACCGCCAAACTACCCGATGGGCAAACCAGCGTTCAAGGAAAACTCAAATTTGTTGATAACGTGGTGGATGCCGCCTCGGGCACGATCAAAATGAAGGCTGTTTTTAGCAACAAAGACAGCAAGCTGTGGCCCGGCGGTTTTGCGGACGTGACGCTCACATCGCGCACCATCAAAGATGCCATCGTTGTGCCACAAGCCGCCATTATTCAAAACGCACGCGGCACGATTGTTTATGTAGTTGAAGGCGACAAAGACAGTAAAAAAGCCATGCTGCGTCCCGTGAAGGTCTTGTTTGGTCAAGGCCTAGAGGCCGCCGTGAGTGGCGTAAAAGAAGGCGAGAGCGTGGTGGTGGACGGCAAGCAAAATCTGCGCCCCAACAGCCCCATTGTTGAGCGCACGAAACCCGCGCCACCGCCAGCAGGCGGCGCATCAGCATCCTCTGCAAGCGGTGCATCAGCATCCCCCGCAAGCGGCGCATCGACACCCCAAGCCACAGGAAGCTCAGGAAAATAAACCATGAATTTTTCTGAACTTTTTATCCGTCGTCCGGTGATGACGGTGCTGCTCAATCTTGCCATTGTGGGCGCTGGCATTATTGGTTACAGCAAGATACCCATTTCGGCTCTGCCCAGCTACGACACCGCCGTCATCAGCGTCTCTGCGGCCTTGCCCGGGGCTAGCCCCGAGACCATGGCCAGCTCGGTGGCGCTGCAACTAGAAAAACAATTTCAAACCATTGCGGGGCTGGAAGTCATCAGCTCAACCAGCATTTTGGGCAGCACCTCGCTGACGCTGGAATTTGCCGAAGGACGCAACATTGACGCTGCCGCCGTCGACGTACAAGCCGCCCTACTACGCGCCCAGCGCACGCTGCCCGTTGAGATGACGAATCCGCCGTCGTACCGCAAAGTCAACCCAGCCGATGCGCCCGTGCTTATTGTTGGGATGACCTCGCCTTCACTTAAACCATCCGAGATTCAAGACTACGCCGAGCACTTGATCTCCCCTACGCTCTCCACCTTAGAGGGTGTCGCACAGGTCAACATTTTTGCTCCCAAGCGCTTTGCTATTCGTGTGCGTGCTAAGCCGCAAGAATTGGCGGCACGCGGCATGAGCTTAGAAGACTTGGCAGCGGCTATTAACCAAGCCAACTC
>CAZAIW010000105.1:4846-7922 GCA_964485285.1 uncultured Burkholderiaceae bacterium
GAACGCTGGACGGCCCTTCGCAAACCTTGATTTTGCAAGCCAACAAACAACTGAGTACCGCTCGCGAATACGCCGGTTTGATTGTGAGCAGCAAAGGCGGCAACCCGGTTTACCTGCGCGATGTCGCCGATGTGCAAGACAGCGTTGAGGTGATTAAGTCTTGGTCAACCATCAATGGCGAAAACTCCATCATGCTGGCCATCTTGCGTCAACCCGGTGCCAACACGGTGGCCGTGGTTGATAAGGTGCGGGCCTTGTTGCCCAACCTCCAAGCCCAATTGCCGCAATCGCTCAGCCTGATCCCGGTTAACGACCGTTCGATCTCCGTCAAAGAGGCCATGCACGATGTGAACCTCACCTTGATGGGCACGATTATTTTGGTGGTGTTGGTCATCTTTTTGTTTCTGCGTCACTTTGTCGCAACGCTGATTCCATCACTCTCGCTGCCGGTGTCACTGATTGGTGCCGTCTCGCTGCTGTGGGGTTTTGGCTATAGCTTAGACAACATCTCGCTGCTGGGGCTGACGCTGGCCGTGGGCTTGGTGGTGGACGACGCGATTGTGGTGCTGGAAAACATCATGCGCCACGTGGAGGCAGGCATGCCCCCGTTTCGCGCCGCCATTCAAGGTGCACGCGAAGTGGGCTTTACCATCATTGCGATTTCAAGCTCTTTAATCGCAGTGTTCATCCCCATTTTTTTTATGCCCGGCGTGATTGGACTTTTGTTCCATGAATTTGCTGTGGTGGTGGGGCTGTCGATCATCGTGTCGGCCTTTGTGTCGCTCACCTTGGTGCCCATGCTGGCGAGCAAATTCATCAAAGATCAATCTCATAAGGCCAAGCCCAGCGCCCTCATCCACTCGTTTGAACGCGGCTTTAACGCCCTGCTGGCGGCCTACACACGCTCGCTAGAGGCGGCGCTGCGTCGCCGCAAAGCAGTGCTAGGCGTGGCCGCCGTGACTTTTGGCCTGACAATTTGGATGGGTATCGTCATTCCTAAAGGCTTTTTCCCGCAAGAGGACATTGGTCAAATTACCGTGCAAACCGAGGCCAGCGAAGACACCTCGTTCACCGCCATGATCGAGCTACAAGAGCGTGCCGCCGCCATCTTTAGGGCTGACCCCAATGTGGACAATGTCGCCTCGTTTACCGGCGGCGTTAGCTCGCAAAACACGGGTCGCATGTTCATTACGCTCAAAGAAAAAAGCCAGCGTGCCCCCATGAAGGACGTGATTGACGGGCTGCGCAAAAAACTACGAGCGGTGGCAGGCCTGAACGTCTTTATGCGTCCCATTCAAAACTTGCAACTGGGTGGCAGACAAACCAAGGCGCAATACCAATACATTTTGCAAAGCGTGAAAGCCGACGAGTTGGACGCTTGGGCGACCAAGTTGCAAGACAAAATCAAAACCGATCCCCTCTTCCGCGATGTGACCAGCGACTCGCAGCTCAAAGCCATGCAAGCGCAGCTCAAAATTGACCGCGAACGCGCCAACGCGCTCGGTGTCTCCATGACCAGCATTCGCTCCGCCCTGTACAGCGCGTATGGCGAGCGGCAAGTCTCCACGATCTACTTGCCCACCGCGAATTACCAAGTCATCATGGAAGTAGCGCCCACCAGCAAACAGTTTGAGGGCGACCTCTCCAGCATCTACGTCAAATCGAGCACCGGTGCGCTGGTACCGCTGACCAGCTTCACCACGGTTGAGCGTACCGTCGGGCCGACCTCAATCAACCACGCAGGGCAGCTGCAAGCCATCACCGTGTCCTTCAACCTAGCGCCGGGCGTGGCGCTGGGCGATGCCACGGCCAAGCTAGAGCAAGCAGGACAAGACATCAGCCTGCCCGCCTCCATCATCACCAGTTATGGCGGTGATGCGGCGGTGTTCAAAAAATCACAAGGCAGCCAAGCCGTGCTCATCGTGGCAGCTTTGCTGGTCATCTATGTTTTGCTCGGTGTGCTGTACGAAAGCTACATCCACCCCATCACCATCTTGGCGGGACTGCCTTCGGCGGCGGTGGGGGCGCTGGGTACGCTCATGATCTTTGGGCAAGACCTCACCCTCATTGCCACCATTGGCATCGTGCTGTTGATTGGCATCGTCAAGAAAAACGCCATCATGATGATTGACTTTGCACTTGAAGCCCAGCGTGTGCACGGCATGACCCCCGAGCAAGCGATCCACGAGGCCTGCGTCCTGCGCTTTAGACCCATCATGATGACCACGCTAGCGGCGCTGATGGGGGCTCTGCCCATCGCGCTGGGTCTGGGCGCGGGTGCCGAGCTGCGCCAGCCGCTAGGCCTCGCGGTGTGCGGCGGGCTTGTGTTCTCGCAGGCCATTACGCTCTATATCACCCCGGTCATCTATTTAGCGCTAGAGCGCTTTAGTGGCAAAGGCCCGATTACAAAAGCGGAGTGAGAGTTATCCGGCTTTAGACCGCTAAGTTATTTTGTGACTTTGGGCTTTTTCGCTTTGAACTTAACATGAGGCAATCCCTTGAGATCAACATCTTGGGTGTAAAGCGCTGCATGGTGAATATGCACAGTTTGCCAAATAATGGCATCAGCTAAAGCAAGCTTGCGTAGCTCGTTGCTGACGTGGTGTTGACCATAGGCAAGCTGTTCAATCGCAAACTCAACGACAGCCTTCTCGATCACAGGATCAACTCTATTTTTTAAAACGGGGTTTTTGCGGCTGATCTAAGTCAAGGCGGCTTCCCCGCCCGTCTCATACAACTGCTTGAAACGATAAAAGCTATCACGGCTAAAGCCCATGACTTTGCAAGTCTCAGAGACGCTGCTCAGTTGCTATGCTAGTTTGAGCAAGCCCACAGTTTGGGCTTGATGACCTTTTGATCCATTACACGCCTCATCTCATATTTCCTTTCGTTTCATTTACTTGATAGTTTATTGAAATGTCAGATTAAGTCTTGACTAATACAAATGACAGCGACAAATGTTTTACTTCTTGCTAGGCGGCAAATCCGTGCAGCTCCCGTGCGCCACCTCCGCCGCCATCCCAATGCTTTCGCCCAGCGTGGGGTGGGGATGGATGGTTTTGCCGATGTCCACAGC
>CAZAIW010000106.1:0-7843 GCA_964485285.1 uncultured Burkholderiaceae bacterium
GTGATCAGTTTTTGAGCCATGATTTTTTCGGGCAGCGAGGCGCTTTGGAGTAAATCCAGTAGCCCGCAATTGAGCAAAAAACGTCCTTGGCTGGTGTAGCCGTTCACCGTGAGTCCGGCATCTTGCGCCGCCAGTGCGATGCCTGTGAAGTTGACGTGCGCCGTGATGTCTTTGTTGCCCACATCCACCAGCGGGTTGGTGTCAGCTCTGTGTGCTTTGTGACACATGATGGTGCCCATACTGCGTTCGGGGTGGTAGTACTCGCTCTCGCCAAAGCCGTAATCGAGCATCAAGATCGCGCCGCCCGGGCCAATTGATTGTTTGGATTGCAGCAGTCGATCAGCCAGCGTTTGAATAAAAGCTTCGCCTTGTGGGTGAATTTCGGTGACGTAATCATGCGTCCCCTGTATGGTGACAGGCGGGCGCAGCTGGGTTGCGATGTCGGTAAATTGATAAGTGCCATCACGGTTAGGTATAACCCCGCGTTCATACCATTCTTGGTTGATGCGTGCCAAGAGCTTCACGGGCATGGCATCAAGCACCTCATTGCCAATCACCACCCCGCAGAGCTTGTCGGGTAAGGCGTGCAGCCAATGCACTTTGCGAGCCAAGGCTGGCGTGGCTTGCAGGCCAGCCTCTAGCGTTGCACGTTGCTGCGCTTGCAAATGACCCGATAGATCAATGATGTTGTAGCGCGTGATGGTGTTGCCAAGCGAGGTGAGCAATTGCAAGGCGAGTGCGCCCGTGCCCGCGCCGAACTCCCAAATCTCGGATGTGCCGGTGGCCTCTAAGCACTCGGCTATTTGCTTGGCCAGCGCCTGACCAAAAAAAGGCGAGATAACGGGCGCGGTGGCAAAGTCTGATGTTGCGGCATCTTTGCCAATTTGCGATTGCGAACCTGTGTAGTAGCCGCGCTCGGGATGGTAGAGCGCCTGCGCCATGAAGGTGTCGAAGGGTTGCCAGTTTTTAGCAAGGCTGCTGGCGCTGTTGGATAAGGGTGAGAAAATGGACATACATCAGGAATCGAGTGGGACTCGATAAAAATCTAAAAATTAATTTTATGGTTCAAAAAAATGTACTTATCACTGGAGGTGCACACCGGTTAGGCGCTGTTTTGGTGCGCACGTTTGCTGCTTGCGGTTGGCACGTTTTTTTGCACTATGGTCAATCGGTTGAGGCTGCCACGCAACTCGCCTTGGAGCTGTCGGGTCAAGGGCTGCGTGTGAGTTGTATCCAAGCCGATTTGGAGGATGCCGAGGCTAGAAAATCCATGATGGATAGGGTCTACGAGCAAGTCGATTGTTTGGACTGTCTTGTGAATAATGCGTCGCAGTTCGAGTCCGATGCAGCAAGTAAATTTGATGTCACGCAAGCAACTAGCCAGTGGACTGTTAATTTGATTGCGCCGCTCGACTTGACACAGATGTTGGTAAAAAAGAATGCGGATTTTGCAAACAACTCATGTTGCATCATCCATGTGCTGGATCAAAAAGTGTTTAACTTAAATCCAGACTACTTCAGCTATACGCTGAGTAAACTGGCCTTGGAGCGTGCGGTGGCGCTGCAAGCGCAAGCCCTTGCGCCACGTGTCCGTGTGTGCGGCGTTGCTCCAGGACTGATGTATCTGAGTGGCCCACAGTCGCTCGAGAATTTTGCACTGGCATCGAAAATGAATTTGCTGCAAAAAGCGATTGATCCCGCCGATGTTGCTGCGACGTGTCTATTTCTTGCACAGAGTCAAGCCATGACCGGAGTGACGCTGTGTGTAGACAATGGTCAACATTTGATGGCTAGTCAGCGTGATGTGATGTTTGTTGCCCAAGAGCAATTAGTAAAAGAAAGCAAGAAAAGATGACGATCGATTTGACACAATGTCGCCGCTTATTTTTGAAAAATTACGAAGTCAATATCAACATAGGCGTACACGAGTTTGAAAAAAAAGGCGAACAGCGTGTGCTATTTAATGTTGAGTTGTATGTGCCTCTTGCCATGTCCACGCCGCGTGTAGATGATTTGGCTGAAGTGCTGGATTACGACTTCATGCGCCAGACGATCGCACGACGTGTCACAGGGGGGCACACTCACTTGCAAGAGACATTGTGTGATGATGTGTTGGGTGCGATGCTTGCGCATCCTAAAGTGATTGCAGCTCGTGTGTCAACGCAAAAACCAGATGTGTATCCTGACTGTGAGTCAGTGGGTGTTGAAGTATTCGGAGTGAAAAAATGAGTGAAGCCGCAATTCAAGTGCCCTCGCCAAAACTAACCGCCCGCGAGCGTAAAGCGCAAACGCCATTAGAGATTCAAAAGTTAGAAAAGCGGTTGTGCCGCGAAGTGGGGCGCGCCATCATTGACTACAACATGATCGAAGAGGGGGATCGCGTGATGGTGTGTGTGTCGGGCGGTAAAGACAGCTTTGGCATGCTCGATATTTTGCTCAAATTGCAGCAACGTGCGCCCATCAAATTTAGCCTCGTGGCGGTTAATTTAGACCAAAAACAGCCCGGATTTCCTGAGCACGTTTTGCCCCATTACCTAGAATCGATTGGCGTGGAGTACCACATCGAAAATCAAGATACGTACTCCATCGTCAAGCGCCTCATCCCCGAGGGCAAGACCATGTGCAGCTTGTGCTCTCGGCTGCGGCGCGGAATTTTGTACAAAGTGGCGGACAAATTAGGTGCGACCAAAGTGGCGCTGGGGCATCACCGCGATGACATCTTGCAGACCTTCTTTTTGAATATGTTTTTTGCCGCCAAAATGAAGGCCATGCCGCCCAAGTTGGTCTCGGATAACGGCCATCACATTTTGATTCGTCCCATGAGTTATGTGCCCGAGAGTGACCTTATTGCGTGGGCGGCGCACAAGCAGTTCCCTATCATTCCGTGCTCGCTATGCGGTAGCCAAGATGGTTTGCAGCGTGTGCAGGTGGGTAACCTCTTGCGCGAGTGGCAAAAGAAATATCCGGGGCGTGTGGAGAACATGTTTAGCAGCTTGCAAGACATTAAGCCCTCGCACATGCTGGATCGCAAACTCTACGACTTTGCTGGCTTAAAACCGACGGGCATCGAAGACCCAGAAGGCGATAAGGCGTTCGACCCCGAGGTGTTTATGGAGCCTCTTGCGCCGGCCTCTTTGAGGCGCAAGGTAATCGCGGTGAATAGTGCTTCGTCCACAGCTGGGGGGTGTGCATGAATTCGCTTGATCGAGCAGCTACCGAGCGACCTTCTCAAGCGCCGTTTGCGCGGGTGCAAGAACCCACCCGCATCATTGCCATTCGCCACGGCGAGACCGCATGGAATGTGGACACGCGGATTCAAGGCTCGCTGGACATCGCGTTGAACGAACGTGGACGCGAGCAAGCGCGTGCCGTGGCGCGGGCGTTGCAGGGCGAAGCGATCACCGCCATTTATTCCAGCGATTTGTGGCGAGCGCATGACACCGCAACTGCGATTGCCAATGCAATGGGCTTAGCACCCGTTCCGACCGAAGGCTTGCGCGAGCGCATGTTTGGTATTTTTGAAGGCAAGACCTTTGCCGAAATTGAGACACTGTGGCCAGACTTGGCGGCGCGTTGGCGCAGGCGTGAGCCAGACTTTTGCCCAGAAGATGGCGAGTCGCTCATGACCTTTCGGGATCGCATCATCCACTGCGTGAGCCGCTTGGCTGTGCGTCATCCAGGCGAGCAAATCGTGGTGGTCAGTCATGGCGGCGTTAACGATGTGCTCTACCGCGCCGCAACCGGTTTGGCGCTGGACGCGCCGCGCACGTGGAGTCTTGGTAATGCCGAAATCAATCGCTTGCTGTGGACACCGCAGGGCTTCTCGCTGGTGGGCTGGTCAGACACTGCGCATTTGAATGGCGTGGCGCTTGATGAGGTGAACAACCCCAAGTAAGCGCGTTCGCGCAGGTCTTAAAACAGCCGCGCTTGTTGGCTTAAAAGACGAGCATCAAAATCGGCACAGTTAAAACGCATGGATGCGCCAGCAGGCGGCACAAGGCCGTTGCGCTGAGCGGCTTTTTCAAAGCGCTTGGCGATTAAATCGGCCCACAGCCCAGAACCCTTCATGCGCGTGGCAAAGTTGGCATCGTAGGCCCTGCCACCGCGCATGTCAGCAATTCTGGCCATTACCCGCTTGGCTCGGTCTGGGTAATGCAGCGCAAGCCATTCGGTGAACAGCGGCGCGACTTCCCACGGTAATCGGATGACGGTGTAGAACGCTCCGCTGGCTCCGGCGTTCTTGGCGGCTTCTAGCACTTGTTCCATGTCGTCGTTGATAAAGGGAATTTGCGGTGACACGCTCACGCCCACAGGTACCCCTGCTTTTGCCAGTGTTTCAATCACACGCAGTCGCCGATGCGGTGCGGCGGCGCGGGGCTCTAGGATGCGGGCAAGCTGCGGGTCTAGGGTGGTGATGGTCACATAAATCGCGACCAAATTTTTTTGCGCCATCGGTACCAGAAGGTCAAGATCACGCTCCACCAAGGACGACTTGGTGACCAGCGCAAAGGGGTGATTCGTTTTGGCCAATACCTCAATACAGGATCGGGTGAGCCGCAGCTCGCGCTCGCACGGTTGGTAGCAATCGGTTGCGCCGCCCACATTGATAACCGAGGGCTGGTAGCTTTTGCTTTGCAGCTCTTTGGCAAGCATGGCCGCAATGTTCGGCTTGGCGATGATGTTGGTTTCAAAGTCAAGGCCAGGCGAGAGGCCAAGGTAGCTGTGCGTGGGCCTTGCAAAGCAGTAAATGCAGCCGTGTTCGCAGCCTCGGTAGGGATTTAGGGTGAGCCGAAATGGCAGATCGGGTGAGTCGTTCTGCGTCAGCGCTGATTTGGCATTTTCAAGAATGATGTCAGTCTTAGGTGCAGCGTCAAACTGAAAAGGATCATCGGCTGATTGTGATTGGATATCACGATCTGCTTGCCAGCCATCATCAAACGATTCGCGCGTGTCTAGTGAAAACCGATGCTGGATGCGGCTTGCAGCGCCTCGGCCTTTGGTGGCACGCAGCAGGGGGAAGATGAAGGGTTCCATGCTGCGATAATAGCTGTAAATAAAACCAGCTTAAAAAATCTGAAGGAAAAATACCGACTGTGTGTTTTGGTATCGAGCCAAAGCAAGTGCGTGGATAGAATGCGTCGGATTCAATCCCGTCTGCAAGGAACTCACCATGACTTCTTGGAAACAACTCTATTTACTGTCTGCGGTTATTGTCTTAACGGCTTGTAGTACGGTTGTTCAGCAGACCGCGCAGACCGCTCAGACGGAACCCCCTGTGCAGCGCGGCGATGATGGCGTGGCGTGTGTAGGCGTAGTGCCTACCGCCGTCAATGGCTTGATGTCTTCGCAAGATACCAGTTTGCAAGCGCAGGCCAAAAACGTGACTGACAAGGGGGGTGTCTGCGCCGCGCAGTCGTTTGTGGCAACGACGCCTGTGACTGTTTATCGTGTTTACGACAGTAGCCGTGCGTGGACAGCCTATGGTTCTTGGTGGTCGCTGACACGCCCAGTGGGGCCGCGCGATGAATACCGTGCCAAAAACGCCATTTGCAAAGAGTGGAGCAGCTTAGACCGTTTGATTGCTTGCCAAGTCAAACCACAGTCCGAGTTGGTGTTGGGCACCACGCAAAGTGCCACTTGTGCGGATGGCTCAACCTATCCTAAAACGGCAGATATTCAGGTCTATCTGCCCAATGACAGTCGTCAAAACAAACTCTTTGTGGAAAACTGCAAAGAGGAAGGGATTTGGCCGACTCCCCCATAAAACGGCGTGAGAGGCTTTGCCCGCGTTTAGGCTAAAAACGCCTCAATCATGCGTGCCAGTACCTCGGGCTGGTCGTGATGCATCATGTGTCCCGCATTGGCTACCGTTTGGATGGTGCAGTTGGGGATGTGCGCAAGTCGTTCGTGGTACTCGGCGAGCGTAAATTTGCCGGCCCACCATTTTTCCATTTCGTTATCGGCGGCTTCAACAGCTAGCGTGGGGGCGCTGATGTTTTGGTAGAGCGCCAGCACTTCGTCAACGCGGTACAAGTGCGCACTGACCACTTTGTGCGCTGGGTCTCCTTGAATCTCCCACTGGGTGACGATTTTTTCCTCGGGCGTGTCTTCGTGCTCGATGCTGTGGACTTCTCCAGCCCAATGCTGTGCGAGCCATTGGGCTTTGTCTTCGCTGATGCGTTGGTTGGTTTTCATGAGGCGCTTGGCCACGCCGTCCACGCTGTCGTAAGGTTTTAAATCAAGCTCGCCTCGATGCAATTTTTTCAGCTCGCCAAACCATTGGACGTAACGCTTGGCAGCGTTTTCGGCTCGTGTTTTAGGCATCCCAAAACCCTCTAGGTTGATGAGCCTTCGGATGCGCTCGGGGCGTATCCCAGCATACAGCATGGCGACGTTTCCACCCATGCTATGGCCCACCAGGTCAATCTGGATGGGCTTTGCAGGAGGCTCTGGCTCACAAGCCTTATCCGATAAGGCCTGCGGGCTACCTACCTCTAGCGAATCGATTAAAAAGTCGAGGTCGGCCAAGTAGTCGGCAAACCAATAGTTGTCGGTTTGCGGCACAGCCGTGAGGCCATAGCCACGCCAATCGGGGGCGATGATGTAGCGGTCTTCTTGGAGGGCATCCACCACAAATTGGAACGATGCGGACACATCCATCCAACCGTGTACCATGACGAGCGGTATGGACTCTGGCTTGCGCGTGCCCCATGTGCGAACGTGGTAGTTCAGGCCACGAATGCTGAGGAAGTGGCTTGTAGAATTTTTAATGGGTTGATACATACGCCTAATCATAAAGACAAGACGAGGAGACCAAAGTCATGAGAGATAACTACCTAGATGTGTATCGCCACTTTGGTTGGCATGTGCCTGCAGATTTCAATATCGCGCAGGTGTGCGCAAGGCGCTGGGCAACAGACAAGGGCACTGCATCGCGCCCCGCCATCATCGAGCACCATGGCAGCGACTCGCCGCCCCGTAACTACAGCTACGGACAATTGCAAAGCGCCGCCAATCGGCTCTCGCATTGGCTGGGTCAACAAGGAGCCAAGCGTGGCGACCGAGTCGCCATCGTGCTGCCGCAATGCTTTGATACGGCGGTGGCGTACATCGCGTGCTTTCAAGCGGGGTTGGTTGCCATGCCGCTGTCCAAGTTATTTGGCGAGGAGGCAGTGGCGTTTCGCATGAAAGACAGCGGTGCGCGTATCGTGCTGGACGCGAGCGCGATGCGCCAGTTTCATGCGGCTGCGAGCAAGCTGCCCGATCAGTTTGATAACGTGGGAACGCTGGCCGAAGACGCGGCGCTGCTCATCTATACCAGTGGAACCACGGGGAACCCCAAAGGCGCACTCATCGCGCATCGCACGCTTATTGGTAATTTGACGGGCTTTGTGTGCAGCCAAAATTGGTTTGGGTTTGACCCAGCCGATGCCAGCAGAGCATCGAAAGCAATTTTTTGGTCGCCTGCCGATTGGGCTTGGACAGGCGGACTGATGGATGCACTCTTACCAACGCTTTATTTTGGGCGCCCCATCGTGGCCTCTAGCGAGCGCTTTAGCGCAGACGCTGCTTTTGAAATTTTGCAAACGCACCGCGTCACGCATGCATTCATTTTTCCGACGGCCTTAAAAGCCATGATGAAGGCGTATCCCAAGCCTAAAGCGACTTATCGCTTGAGCTTGCAAGCCATCATGAGTGCAGGTGAGGCCGTGGGGGATGCGGTGTTTGCGTACTGCCAAAACGAGCTAGGCGTGACCGTCAATGAGATGTTTGGGCAAACCGAAATGAACTACATCGTTGGCAATTGCGCCATGAATGGCAAGGCCTCGCCTGTGGGCTGGCC
>CAZAIW010000107.1:0-7739 GCA_964485285.1 uncultured Burkholderiaceae bacterium
GCTTCACCCGCGATGGCAACGTGGCGCGCGAATTTGCGCGTCACATCCAGGTGGGCATGGTGGGCATCAACGTGCCCATCCCGGTGCCCATGGCGTGGCACGGTTTTGGCGGCTGGAAGAAGAGCTTGTTTGGCGACATGCACGCCTACGGCGAAGAAGGCGTGCGTTTCTACACCAAGCAAAAGAGCGTCATGCAGCGTTGGCCCCAGAGCATTGGCAAGGGTGCGGAGTTTGTGATGCCGACAAGTCAGTAATACGAACAGGCTTAGGGTCATCGAGTTTGCTGCGTTGTCCTTTGCCTTCTTGGGTGCACTCATGTCATATATGCACGATATGCATACAATGTCTGCATGCGCGATTTTCAATCCTTTGAATTTGACCCTGTCAAAGCAAAAAGCAATGCGAGTAAGCACGGCATCTCTTTTTCAGAGGTTGAGGCGGTGTTCTATGACCCATTCGCGCTGACACAACCAGACCTCGAGTCGCTTGATGAAGCGCGACAACTCACACTGGGCTGTGACTCGCAAGGCAGATGATTGGTTGTTGTTTGGACTTGGCGCAAAGACAGCATTCGCATCATCTCGGCAAGGCCAGCCACCAAAAACGAAAGGAAGAGTTATGAAAGCTGAATACGATTTCTCCCATGCCAAACGCGGAGCTGTACTGACGAATAATGGAAAAACACGCATTACGCTCTATTTGGACAATCCTGTTTTGGATGCCTTCAAACAGCGCGCTCAAAAAGAAGGACTAGGCTATCAAACTTTGATCAATCAAAGCCTGCTCCATTTGACCAAAGCCCCCAAACCCAGCCCATCTGCGCCACTAACTGCGCCTGTATTACGAAGAATTTTGCGAGAAGAGCTGCGGACGGTCTAAAACAAAAAACCCACTCTAGCTGCCTAGAGTGGGCTTGAAATAGCGCCCATCAAACGCTATGGCGACTCAAAAGAATCGCTAGCGGTTAGCGGTGATAGGCCGTCTCGCCGTGTGAGGAGATGTCAAGACCTTCGCGCTCTTCCTCTTCCGAGACGCGCAGACCGATCACGATGTCCACCAACTTGTAGGCAATGAATGCCACCACAGCCGACCAAACGATGGTGGTGCCAACAGCCGTCGCTTGCACTATGACTTGGTCAGCGATGGAGTAGTCAAGCGCCACTTTATTGGTCACATAGTCGTAAATGCCCGTGCCGCCAAGGCTAGGAGCAGCAAACACGCCTGTGAGTAGTGCTCCCAAAATGCCGCCCAGTCCATGCACACCAAAGACATCGAGTGAGTCGTCGGCTCCTAGGATGCGTTTCAGTCCCGTCACGCCCCACAGGCAAACACCCCCCGAAAGCAGACCGATGACCAAGGCTCCGCCCACACCCACAAAGCCAGCCGCTGGCGTTACGGCCACCAGTCCAGCCACCGCCCCCGAGGCCGCGCCCAGCATCGAGGCTTTGCCTTTGGACAGTGCCTCGCCCGCCACCCACGACAAACAAGCCGCTGCCGCTGCAAACAGTGTGTTGACGAAAGCCAAAGTGGCGCTGCCATTGGCTTCTAGCGCAGAGCCTGCGTTAAAACCAAACCAGCCCACCCACAGCAAAGAGGCACCCACCATGGTCAGCGTCAAGCTGTGCGGTGCCATAGACTCGCGGCCATATCCCGTGCGCTTACCAATCACATACGCCCCCACCAAACCTGCCACGCCAGCGTTGATGTGCACCACGGTGCCACCGGCAAAATCAAGTGCTCCCTTCGCCCATAGCCAGCCTGCGGCTTTGGTGACTACCTCCAGCGAGGCCGCGTCTTTAATGGCATCTGGGCCATCCCAATACCAAACCATGTGGGCAATGGGCAGATAGCTAAAGGTGAACCACAGCACCGCAAACGCCAGCACCGCCGCAAACTTGGCGCGCTCGGCAAACGAGCCCACAATCAGCGTGACCGTGATCGCAGCAAAAGTGGCTTGGAAGGCGGCAAAGGTGAACTCAGAAATCACCACGCCTTTGCTAAACGTCGCTACCACCGAGTCTGGGGTGATGCCCCGCATGAACAGCTTGTCAAATCCGCCCATCAAAGGGCCGCCGCCGGTAAACGCAACCGAGTAGCCATAAAGCGCCCACAGCACCAAGATCAGCGAGAAGATCACAAACACTTGCATCAAGATACTGAGCATGTTTTTGCTGCGCACTAGGCCGCCGTAAAACAGCGCTAAGCCAGGAACCGCCATCAAGATCACGAGCAGCGTTGCAACGGTCATCCAAGCCGTATCCCCTTTATTGGGCACGGGTGCTGGGGCGGCGGCACCAACAGGCGGCACGTTAGCCACTGTAGCCGCGCTCGCCGCCACTGGTGTAGCAGGGGCAGATGCTTCTGGCATTTTGGCTGCATCTGCCGCCGGTGTGGCAATGGCCGTTACTGTGGCAACGGGTGTTACAGGAGACGCGGTGGTTTGTGCCATCGCGCCGGTCATAAGGAAAGCAAGGGCAACAGCCAACCCGCTCACCACCCAAGAGGTGAGAAATTTTTTCATGATGAATCCTTTTTGTGAGTTGGTCTTTAAAGCGCGACAACGCCCGATTCGCCCGTTCGGATGCGAACCACTTGCTCAAGGTCGTAGACGAAAATTTTGCCGTCGCCAATTTTTCCGGTACGTGCAGCGCCTTCAATGGCTTCAATCACACGCTCCACAATAGCATCGTCAACAGCCGCTTCCAGCTTGACCTTGGGCAAAAAATCGACCACGTATTCCGCGCCCCGGTACAGCTCGGTGTGGCCTTTTTGACGGCCAAAACCTTTAACTTCGGTTACGGTAATACCCTGCACACCCATGGCGGAGAGCGCTTCGCGCACTTCGTCAAGCTTGAACGGTTTGATGATGGCGGTAACTAGTTTCATAAGTGCTCCTTGGGTTAAATCATTAAAAGTTGTATTTTGCACCGAGCACCACCGCAGTGCCGGCGATGAACTTGCCGTCCAGTTGCGGATAGTCGTTATAAAACCCCGCGCCGTTTTGTTTGGAGGCGCTGGTGCCCGTTACCGCAGCCGACAACACAAACCCATTGCCAAAGTCTTTGGCCAGCGTCAAGGCGTAGTCGGTGTAGTTCGCAAGCCCTAGTGGCCTCGTATTGGTGGTACCAGCCACAACTTGCCGCCCGATGTGCGGCGTGAGCAGCATGCCGTCGCCCAAGTCATAGCCTGCGCTCAAGTCAATGTAATTGCTGCCCTTGCTATCGATATTGCCCAAGAAATCACCCGTGCTGCGGTTGTATTTGAGCGTCACAATGTTGTAGGTGATGGCACCATACCACTCATTGGTATTGACGTTAGACCAAGCCCCTGCGCCCAGAGTATTGGCAGCGCCCGAGTCGTTGCCCGGATATTTGTAAGCGATAGCGCCCACATCAACCGTGAGGGCTTTAGCGATTTCTTTTTTGAAGCCGCCATAAACATCCCACTCCAAGCCGCCTTGGCTTGCACCATTAAAGGCCTTCACCCATTTCACATTGGATGCCCAAGTCCCCAGATAAAACCCACTTTTGTGCGCAAAGTCGATACCGCCTTGCACCGCAGGCCCAATCGAAGTTTGCGAGATGCCGCGAAATCGGTAGTCGGTAACCGCGCCCACGTTAAACGCCAAGGTGTAGTTGGGCTCTGGGACTTTGGCCGCACTGGAGGCAGCGCTGGGCGCTGTCGTTTGCGCCAAGGCCACACCATAGGTCAGCAGTGCTGCCGCCGATAAGGTTATGAATTTGAAAGTCATGGTAACTCCTTGTGTAAATGGATGACACATAACGTCATGCAATTGTCGTGCCAGAAATGAAAAGCCCCGCTGGCACGATGGCAAGCGGGGCTTTTGCCGAGTAGCTGATCGATTTTAGGGTTTGAGCGAAGGATCGGCGACCATGTTGTCAAACTTTTTAAAGTATTGACGTGCCATCGCCACGACTTGCGCGTCGGTGGGGTGGTCACTAGCAACGCTGCCCACCACATTCACGTGCGTGTGATGCTGTTTGCACCAGTCACGGAACTGATCACGTGCAAGACCTGGGCCGGTGATAAGCACCTCGTGCGTGCCCTCCAGCGCCTTAGCAGTATCGGCAAACAAAGCGGATGTATCGTTTTGCTTGCCTTGGTGTTTGTGGTGCGTGCGGGATTTGATGCGCTCGGCTGTCACATGCTCGCGGTCAAACATGAGCACATGCGCTTCTTGGTGATCCATCCAAACAACAGCGTGGTAAGTCGTCATCGTTTTTTCTCTTTCTTTCTTAGTGGTGGTGATATTCAATTTTTTCTTGGCAATGGATGCAGCGTGGTGCCTCGGGGGCGGCGTTCAAACGTGCCTCGGGGATGCTGGCATCGCAATCAATGCAGTGGCCATAGGTACCGGCGTTGATGCGCTCCAGCGCTGCGTCGATAGCGACTAATTCGGCGGTTTCGCGCTCGTTGATGGCGAGCTCTAGGTCACGCGCAGTGGCGACCTGCGCCGTTGAGTCTTGGGTGCGTGCAAAGTGCTCAGCCGCCACTTCGGCGCGGCTGACTTTGCCCCCGCGTTGTTGCTCAATCTGAGCGAGCAAGCTCGCTCGCTGGCCTTCTAGTTTTTGCTTGAACGCACGGGCGTGTTGATGGTTCATAAGAGAAGACTCCTTTTTGTATGCTCGGTGCCATCATGCGCCGATTTTGTTGCCCGTTTGTTGATCAAGATCAAGTTGCCATTGGTTATTGCATGGTCATTCAAAATACTGTATATTTCAACAGCATTTGATGATTGACTACCAGCAAGGAGAAACGACATATCTGGATTTGCCGTGGTTCAAAGTAGGGCACTGCTGGCGCTAGAGTCGCCCGCCGTCACCGTTGAGGTGCATTTAGCAAACGGCCTGCCCAGCTTTACGCTGGTCGGGTTGGCCGAAACCGAGGTGAAGGAAGCGCGTGAGCGCGTCCGCTGCGCGATCCAAAATTCGGGGCTGGAGTTTCCGAACAACAAGCGCATCACCGTCAACTTAGCCCCCGCCGATCTACCTAAAGATTCGGGACGCTTCGATTTGGCAATTGCCCTGGGTGTGCTGGCAGCCAGCGGACAAATTGATGGTGAGCGTCTTGCGGGCTATGTGTTTGCCGGCGAGTTATCCTTGGCGGGCGATTTACGCTCGGTACGCGGGGCGCTGGCGATGAGTTTGGCACTGCGCAAGATCAACACGCGCCCGTCCGGCGACCACCAACCCATCCGGCTGGTGCTGCCCCTGCCTAGCGCCCGCGAGGCGGCGCTTGTCGAGGGAGCCGAAATTTACGGTGCTCGCCATTTGCTCGATGTGGTGCGCGAGTTTTCGTATCCCGATGCGCAGCGCATGACGGCAAACCCAGAAGGCGACGAAGAGGGTTCGCACAGCCAAGGCTGGCAACGTGTCCGCGCTGCCCCGCGTGCCAGCGCTGCGCTGTACCCAGACCTTGCTGATGTACGTGGTCAAGCGGGCGCAAAACGCGCTTTAGAGATTGCCGCAGCAGGCGGTCACAGCGTGCTCATGGTGGGAACACCCGGATCGGGCAAGTCGATGCTGGCGCAGCGCTTTGCTGGTTTGCTGCCGCCCATGGATACCGAGGAGGCGCTGGAGTGCGCGGCCATGCTAGGGCTAGGCGGCTTTGCCGGCAGCGCCGAAGGTACACGTGTCGTCGAGCAGTGGGGACATCGCCCCACACGCAGTCCCCATCACACGGCAACGGCTCCTGCTTTGGTGGGGGGCGGTGCGCCACCGCGTCCAGGTGAGATTTCAATGGCGCATAACGGCGTGTTGTTTTTGGACGAATTGCCCGAGTTCCCGCGCTCAGCACTAGAAGCCCTGCGCGAACCCTTGGAGTCGGGCAAGGTATCGATCGTGCGAGCGACGCAGCGCTCAGATTTCCCAGCTCGCTTTCAGCTCGTCGCCGCTATGAACCCCTGCCCCTGCGGCTATTTGGGCTCTGCGGTGCGCACGTGTCGCTGCTCGCCCGATCAAGTCGCCCGCTACCAAGGAAAACTCAGTGGCCCGCTGCTTGACCGCATTGATCTGCACATTGAAGTGGGCGCGATGCCCAGCCACGAACTCATCAACGCACCAGCCGGTGAGGCCTCGCGCGCTGTGCGTGCAAGGGTAGAGGCCGCCCGCAGCAAGGCCATCGCGCGTCAAGCCAAAAGCAACCAAGCACTCAGCAGCGCCGAGATTGACGAGCAATGCCAACTTGACAGTGCTGCCATCAAGTTTTTAAGCACCACGGCCACGCGATTAGGTTGGTCGGGACGCAGCACACACCGCGCGATGAAGGTCGCCCGCACCATTGCCGATTTGGCAAACAGCGATCAAGTAACCGTGACGCACTTGGCCGAAGCGATTCAGTACCGACGCGCCCTTAAAGCAGCTTAAAGCCGTTTAAAAAGACAGCTGGCACAATCGCGCCATGCCAACCAAATCCGTTGATCACACTACTCCCGCAGGCAGACTGCGGGAAATCGGACTGCACCATGTGCTGGGGTATCAACTCGCCCAAGCCTCCATCGTGGGTGACACCTTGTTTATGAAGCACGTGGGGCATCCGCTGGGTCTGCGCCCTGCTGAGTACACCTTGCTCGCGCTAGTGGCTGAAAATCCAGGTGGCACATTGGCTCGACTGGCCAAAGCCTTAGCCGTTACAGCGCCCAACATCACGGCATGGGTGGATCGGCTAGAAGCGAGAGGCTTGCTGCGGCGCGAGCGTAGCGAATCGGATCGCCGCGCCCAAATGCTGCACGCCACGCAAAAAGGCAAACAACTGGCCAACACGGCGCTCACCAAACTGCTCAAGGCGGAGAAAGAAGCGCTCAAGAGTCTCTCCAGCATCGAGCAAACCGCGCTGCTGGAGTTGCTGCACAAAGTCGCCAATTTGCGCAGCGAGACATAAACCCCGCCCGTAGAATCTGGGCATGACTTTTCTTGCCCAGCTCCAAACTGCCCGCACGCACAACAACTCTTTGCTCTGCGTGGGTTTAGACCCCGACCCCGCGCAATTTCCGACTCACCTCAAGGGGCGAAGCGACAAAATTTTTGACTTTTGCGCTGCCATCGTGGATGCCACAGCCGACGTGGTGATTGCCTTCAAGCCGCAAATTGCTTACTTTGCCGCGCACCGCGCCGAAGCGCAGCTGGAGCAACTGATCCAGCACATAAGGCGCACCGCACCCAGCGTTCCGGTGATTTTGGATGCCAAGCGCGGCGACATTGGCTCCACAGCCGAGCAATACGCCATGGAAGCGTTTGAGCGCTATGGCGCAGATGCTGTGACCTTGTCACCCTTCATGGGGTTTGATTCGGTCGAGCCCTATCTGCGCCGCCACGGCAAAGGCGCTTTCTTGCTGTGTCGCACCTCCAACGCAGGCGGCGACGATTTGCAAAACCAGCGCCTAGCCAGTGTCCCAGATCAGCCGCTGCTCTACGAACATCTTGCACGACTTGCGCAAGGCCCTTGGAACACCAACGGGCAACTCGGCTTGGTCGTGGGTGCGACGTATCCGCAAGAGATTGCCCGCGTGCGCGAAATTGCCCCCACATTGCCGCTGCTGATTCCAGGCGTAGGAGCGCAAGGCGGCGATGCCCAAGCGACCGTCAAGGCGGGACTCACCCAGCGTGGGCTGATCGTGGTGAACTCCTCCCGCGCGATTATTTACGCATCTAAAAATGAAGACTTCGCGCAAGCCTCTCGCGCCGTGGCTTTGCAGACACGCGCCTCGCTAAGCCAATAAG
>CAZAIW010000108.1:0-7714 GCA_964485285.1 uncultured Burkholderiaceae bacterium
AAAAAATCACTCAATACCTTGATTCGCCAGTACTTGATCGAACGCGGTTTAGGCGACGTGACCCAAGTGGCTTTGCCAGACATGGGGAGCGCAAGAGCCAAGTCCTTGGCCAAGCTGGCAACACGTCTGAAGGCAAAACCTGTGCTCATGGTGATCACCGAGTGGTTCTCGCCTGGCTTTGCGGTGTACCGCACGCACTCGATGACGCTACGCGCTTTGAAGGATAAGTTCCATCTTGTCGGCGTGGGACCGCGCTCTGGTGCGAACGAAGTGGGGCAAGCCGTCTTCGACGAATTTCATGAGACACCGGATGGCGATGTACTGGGCACGGTGAGTTTTGCCCGCGAGCTGTCGAGCCGCCTCAAACCCGACATCGTGTACTACCTTGGCGTGGGCATGTTTCCGCACACGGTGTACTTATCCAATATCCGCCTTGCGCCGATTCAGATCGCATCCAATGGGCACGGCGCGTCAACGTTTTCGCCGCAAATCGACTACTTCATGACGGACGAAGGCTACATCAGCGGTCAATCGGCGTTTAGCGAGACCATCTTGCCCATGCCTGCTAACGTGATGCAGATGATCCCCAATGTGGAAACCCCCGAAGCCTTGTTGCAGCAGGTGCAGCGCATCCCGCGTGAGCGCCCAAGCACCGTGCGCATTGCGATTGCAGCAGCCGTGATCAAAATCAATCCCGTTTTTATAGGCGTGCTGCGCATCATTGCCGAGCGCTCAGAAGCTGAGGGTGTGCCCATCGAGTTCCACTTTCCCATGGCGCAGGCCGTGGGCCCTCTGTACGAGCGCATTCGCGCAGAAATTGAAGCGCAATTAGATGCGGGTCTGGTGCGCCGTGCGTTTGTTTACCCGCATCAGCCGTATCCGCAGTACATGGGTGTGATTGCCGCGTGCGATTTATTTTTAAACCCCTTCCCCTATGGCAACACCAATGGTATCGCGGATATGGCGCTGCTGGGCATGCCCGGCGTATGCAAAGCCGGCCCCGAGCTGGCGGAGCACATTGATGTGGGGATGTTTAAACGTATTGGTTTGCCAGATTGGTGCGTGGCGTGGACGATGGACGACTACATTGCCGCAGCGCTACGTATGGTGCACAACCATCATGAGCGCTGGATGCTGTCCAAACAGCTGATTGAAGCGAGGGTCTATAGCCGCTTGAACGAGAACCAGCGCCCCGAGGTGATGGGCGAGATACTGCTCAAAATGTGCCGCGCTTAAGGGTTCAGGGTCAAGTGGCGGTCTAACTTTTGTAACTTTGGTAGGCCGCATCCACACCTGCACCGCGTGTGAATCGGTACCCTTCGGCGGCCAGTACCACTTCTAGTGCCGACAAGGTTTGCAGCACGGCATCTGGTCTTGCGTTGTAGCCCATCGCGCCAATGCGCCATATCTTGCCGTGCAGTTGTCCAAAGCTGGTGCCGATTTCGATGTTGAAGTCGTTCAAGAGTGCGCTGCGCACTTTGTCACCGTTGATGCCCTCGGGGATGTACACACCCGTCACGTTGGGCATTTTGTTTTTCTTGTCGCCGTACACTTTGAGGTTCATGCCCTCTAAGCCAGCCACCACAGCGCTGGACGCTTTGCGGTGCCGTGTTTGTACTTCAGCCAAGCCTTCTTGCACGTAGATGCGTGCGCATTCACGGGCACCATACAGCATGGTGGTGGCTTCGGTGTGGTGGTTGAGCGCCGCGTCTGCCCAGTAATCAATGATCATCGCCATGTCCATGTAGTTGGACGCAATGCGCGAGCCATCGCCGGGCGTGTAGTTAGCGGGTTGGATGCCGTCTTCCAAATGGCGGCGGCGATAAATCACTTTGGCTAGATCGTTGTGGATCGTGATGGGGGACGCGCCCGAGGGCCCTGCTAAACATTTTTGCAAACCTGCCGTCACGGCATCGATTTGCCATGCGTCTACTCGTAGCGGCGTACCCCCGCACGAGGCCGTTGCATCCACTTGCAAGAACGCACCATAGCGGTGGCACAGCTCGCCCAGTCCATCCAGTGGTTGCAGCATGGTGGTCGAGGTATCCCCTTGGCAAACCGCGACCAGCTTGGGACTCCATGCTTTGATGGCCGCTTCGATCTGCGCCAAATCAAACACGGTACCCCACTCGGTGGTGATCACTTTGACTTTTGCGCCCGAGCGCTGGGCAATTTCGTCCAGCAGTTGGCCAAAACGTCCGAAGCTACACACCAGCACCTTGTCGCCCGATTCGATAGCCGACATCATGACCATCTCGATGGCGGAGCGAGCCGTGCCATCGAGGACGAGCGTCCAGTCGTGTTGGGTTTCAAAGAAGTCACGGTACAGCTGCATGGTCTCGCTCATGAAGCTGCGGAACTGCGGATCAAACTGCCCCAGCATTTGCGAGGACATGGCTTTGAGCACGCGCGGGTCGGCGTTAATGGGACCTGGCCCCATGAGCAAACGCGGCTTAGGATTGAGCTCGTCAAAGCGCGACGCGGGGTTGGCCAGTTTGGAGAGTTTGGGTAAGGTAATTGGTGACATAGCAGTATGATAGCGAAAGTGTATACACATTTTATTCAAGCGAGTCACCTCCTATGTCTTCTCAACTTCACACCCAAGCGTTTGTCCACGCCAACCTTTATAAAGACTCTGTTGCCCTGATGCGTGTGGCGCAGGCGCTGCTGGCGATGCAGGGCGTGGTCAATGCGACACTTCAAATGGGCAACCCAGCCAATAAAGAGATATTGCAAGAGGCGGGATTGTTGACATCTGAGGTCGCAAACGCTTCGCCCGCCGATGTGATGGTCGTCGTGCAAGCCTCGTCCAGCAAGGCTTGCGAGGCAGCCATCGATGCCGCCAAGAGTCAACTGGCGGGCACAGCGAAGGCTGCCGCAGGAACCGATCAAGAAGAGATGGCACCGCGCACGGTCGCGATGGGGCTGGCACGATTAAAGGCCAACATCGCGCAAATTTCGGTGCCCGGCAGCTACGCGGCGGCCGAAGCGCTTAAAGCGGTCAAGCAGGGACTTCATGTGTTCATGTTCAGCGACAACGTGCCGCTGGCGCAGGAGGTGGCGATTAAACAAGAGGCGGCCAAGCGCGGCGTTTTGGTGATGGGTCCTGATTGCGGCACGGCCATCATTGGCGGTGTGCCGCTGGGCTTTGCCAACAATGTCCGCAAAGGCTCCGTGGGTTTGGTGGCCGCATCGGGAACCGGGTTGCAAGAAGTGACCACGCAGATTCACCGCATGGGCGCTGGTGTCTCGCACGCCATTGGTACCGGCGGACGTGACGTTTATGCCGATGTGGGCGGCATCACCATGCTGCAAGGGATAGAGCTGCTGGCCAAGGATGAGGCAACCAAAGTTATCGCGATTGTCTCTAAGCCACCGGCACCCGAGGTGGCGCAGCAAGTGATGAATGCGCTTGAACGCGCGGGCAAACCGGCGGTGGTTTTATTTTTAGGCAGCGAGCTTAAAAGCCCGCACAAAAACATTCATGTGGTGCGAACGATGGTGGACTGCGCGGCTCTTGCGGTCAAGCTGACCAAGGCGAGGCGGATGCCACCCGCTGCCTACCCCATACCGCGCAAACCCGCTTTCCATAAAGACCAGCGTTACTTGCGTGCACTGTATTCGGGCGGCACCTACTGCTCCGAAGCGCAAACCATTTGGGCCAAGTCTGGGTTGGTGGTGTGGTCGAACATCCCCGTCCATAAAGCCTTGCTGCTGGACAACCCCAAGCGCACGAGCTTTGAGCACACCGCGCTTGATTTAGGCGACGATGACTTCACGGTCGGCAAGCCGCACCCCATGATTGACCAAGGCGCGCGCATCGAGCGTTTGCTGCGCGAGGCGGCTGACCCAGCGGTGCGGGTGATCGTGCTGGATGTGGTCATTGGCTGGGGCGCACATACCAATCCAGCAGCCGAGTTAGCCGCAGCGATTGTGCAAGCCAAAAAAATAGCAGCGCAAAAGAAACGGCACCTCGCGGTGATTGGTTTTGTCTGCGGCACCGACCAAGACCCACAAGGCTTTGCCAAGCAAGAGGGCTTGCTGCAAGCGGCGGGCATGGTGCTGGCACCCAATAGTGCCGCCGCTGCGTGGCTGGCTGCGGAGTGGCTCAAATGAGCGCCGCTTTGAACCCGGCATCCCGTGCGGCGACGACGGCTGTGGCGACTGCCGCAGCCGGTCAGCGCAAGCTGGTGGTCGTGGCGCTGGGCGGAAACGCCGCCTACCCCCCCACGATTAAAGGCACAGCGGACGAGCAACTGGCGCTGATGCGCGGTGTGTGCGAGCACTTTGTAGAAATCATCAAAGCCGGTTGGCAGTTGGTGCTGACGCACGGCAACGGCCCCGTGGTGGGCAACATCTTGTACCGTATGGCCAAGACGGCTGACGAGTTGCCGCCCATGCCCATGGACATTTGTGTGGCGCACTCGCAAGGTGGCATGGGTTACATGCTGCAACAAAGTTTTGCCAACGTGCTGCACGATCACGGCATGAATGTGGTGGTTTCGTGCGTGGTGACCGAGGTAGAAGTCGATAGCCGCGATCCTGCTTTTCAAAACCCCACCAAACCCGTTGGAAAATTCTTTAGCGAGACCGAGGCCCAGTCCATGGCAAGCGCCACGGGTTGGACGTTTGCGGAAGACTCGGGGCGCGGTTGGCGGCGCATGGTGGCCTCGCCCAAGCCGCGCAAAATTTTGGATTTGCCAACCATTGATGCGCTCCTCAAAGCGGGTGTGCTCCCCATTGCTTGCGGTGGCGGCGGCGTGCCCGTCATCATCAACCAAGAAGGGCATTTGCAAGGCGTGCCCGCCGTGATCGACAAAGATTTAACCAGCGCCATGCTCGCAGCGCATCTGCATGCCGATGCACTCATCATGCTCACGGGTGTGGAGCGTGTGGCGGTGAATTTCAATCAACCTACGCAGTGCTGGCTAGACCACATGACGCTGGGCGAGGCCAATGCCCATGCGGCAGACGGACAATTCCCAGCGGGTTCCATGGGGCCCAAAATCGATGCAGCTCGGATGTATTTATCGGAGTTGCCTGAAGCTAACCAAGAAGGCCGCGTCATCATTACCAGCCTTGAGAAAGCCTTTGAAGCCTTGATGGGAAGGGCAGGCACGCACATTACGGCGGGGGCATGATGGAGGAGAACAAACGCAAGGCTGTGAATAATTGGGGACAGACCCTGAATTTTGCGCAGCAGAAATTAGGGTCTGTCCCCAATTATTCAGGGTCAGTCCCCCATCATTTCTCCCCTATCCTTGGTTTTGAGTCCACCGACTACGCTTACTTGGGCGAGCGCATCGTGTGGGTGGGGGACGACGTGGCGGTGCGCCATCCGCGCAATTATTGGAAGCCGTGGCAAGCGCCGCCAAAGACCTACAGCGCGGCGCTGCTACAAGCGGGGGCTCGTCTATGCGCGCAGCACATGGCAAGCGCCAACCAAGCCCAAGGTCTGCTGGCGTGGCTCTTGGGGCGCGAGCTGCCTTTTCCGCTTCAGCACGCGGCGCAGCGCTTTGACGATGTGCGCACGGCGCTGCAAAGTCGAAACCTACCAGCGTTTGAACAAGCCGCCCTGCGTGTGCTGGGACTGGGCAATGGCCTCACCCCCAGCGGCGACGACTTCTTGGGAGGCATCTTTTTTGGACTCCATTTTTTAGGCGGCACTGCCCATAAGCCTTATGCTGATTGGCTTTCAGAGGCATCAGGTCTGCAAGCCAATGTGCACAAGGCCTCGCGGACATCGACCAATCCGATTTCTGCTGCGCTCTTGTCTGACAGCATGGCTGGCAGCAGCTATGGACAGCTGCACGATATGCTGGATGCGCTGGCATCGAACGACTCGCGCTTTATCCAAGCCAGCTGCCAAGCCTTGCTGGACTTGGGCTCTAGCTCGGGCGCTGATTTACTTGCAGGATTACTTTTGGCTTTAACGACATCTCAACACTTTTGACTTTATGAAAAACACACTTCTGACCCAAGCGCCAGCCGTACTCAACATCGGCATTGATGGCTTTAACGACAGCGTGATGGCGAGCGGCGGCACCTTGGTTAATGTGCAGTGGCAGCCTCCGGGCAATAGCGACCCCGCGCTGGCGTGGCAGCTTGCACAACTGATGGGCGACGTGCGCATTGAGGCGGCCAACCTAGAGGCTTGCCAGCGCATCATTAACGCCCGTCCCATGTGGGAAGACATGGCGCTACGTGCGGACGGTGTGATTCCTGAACTCAAGGGCACACGCCTGCTGCTGCATGCGGGGCCTCCTGTCAATTGGCGCGATATGTGCGGCCCCATGCACGGCGCGATGGTGGGCGCGGTGCTGTACGAAGGCTGGGCCAAAGACGAGCACGATGCCACCATGATGTTGAGGTCAGGGCAAATTGACTTTGCGCAGTGCCACGACTTCAACGCCGTGGGGCCCATGACGGGCATCATCAGCGCCTCGATGCCGCTGATCCAAGTCAGAAACACATCGCACGGCAACGTCGCTTACTGCACGCTCAACGAAGGCATTGGCAAGTGCATGCGCTTTGGCGCGAATGGCCCCGAAGTGATCGCGCGTCTCAAGTGGTTCGAGTCGGTGCTAGCGCCTGTACTCAAGGCTGCTGTGCGCCATGAATTTGAGACAACTGGCGGCATTGATCTCAAAGCCATTCAATCGCAAGCGCTCTTAATGGGGGACGAGGTGCACAGCCGCAACGCAGCATCGACGGCGTTATTCTTCATGCAAGTCGCACCAGCTTTGGCGGCGCAGCCCAAGTTAAACAGTGATCACGTGCGCCAAACGCTGGACTTCATCGCTAAAAATTCCCAGTTCTTTTTGAACTACTCCATGGCCTCTTGCAAAGCCATCATGGACGCAGCGCATGGCATCGAGCTTTCCACCGTCGTCACCGCCACCGCGCGTAACGGCACCGAGACGGGGCTGCGCGTCAGCGGCATGGGGCGGCAGTGGTTCACCGCGCCATCGGATTTACCCAAAGGGCTTTTCTTCCCCGGCTTCAAGCAAGAAGATGCCTGCCCCGATATTGGCGACAGCGCCATCACCGAGACCGCAGGCTTTGGTGGTTGTAGCTTTGCGGCTTCGCCAGCGCTCACCTTGCTGGCCGGCGGTACGGTCGAGGACGCGGTGCGCTACAGCAAAGAGATGTACGAAATCACCGTCACCAAAAACCCAGCGCTGAGCTTGCCAGCGCTTGATTTTGCTGGCGCACCTTGCGGCCTTGATGTGCGCAAAGTCGTCGATACGGGAATACGCCCCGTCGTGACGACAGGCATTGCGCACAAAGAGGCGGGCGTCGGGCAAATCGGGGCAGGCATTGTGCGTGTGCCGATGCAAGCGTATGTGAAAGCCTTGAGTGCGATGGCGAGCCAATGGTTGACTTCGCCTACTTCAGAGAAGGTGGCTTAGGGCGAGCGACAATTGAGGCATGTTGAATCAGCATCACCCCACCCAGCAAAAGTTCCAAGCGACTGAGCGGATCGTCATTTGTCAAGACGACAGTTTGGCGCAGCTGAAACAATTGCCGTCCGACACATTTAAGCTGGTAGTTTCTTCGCCACCCTACAACATTGGAAAAGTCTACGAAAAGCAGGTGAGCTTGCAGGACTATCTTGCTTGGCAGAAGGATGTTATTAAGGAAATGCAACGTGTCGTCACGCATGACGGAAGCATTGTTTGGCAAGTAGGCAACTATGTGGATGCGGGCGAGG
>CAZAIW010000109.1:0-3355 GCA_964485285.1 uncultured Burkholderiaceae bacterium
ATCCCATAGCCGTAGGCGTACCTTGTGCACCAGCATAGTAGGTATACCAATTCACATTGAGCCCCGCATCTTTGGCTGCTTTAAAAAGGAGAGACATATCTGTACCCCAATTGCCCGTCACGACAGTATCGGCACCTGATTGTTTAATTTTGGCGACATAAGGTGAGAAGTCTTTCACTTGTCCAATCGGATGTAACTCATCGCCAACAAATTTGACATCGGGGCGACGTCGAGCAATCGATTCTTTTCCATATTTGGCAACTTGCTGCCCATGTGAATAATTCTGTCCTAGAAAATACACACTTTTGACGGATTTATCATCTTGCATCGCAGCCGCCATGGCTTCCATCTTCATGGATGTATCCGCATCAAAGCGGAAATGCCAGTACGAACAACGCTCATTGGTCAGCGCTGGGTCAACCGCAGCGTAGTTAAGAAACACGACTTCCTTGCCTGGGTTGCGCTCATTGTGCTTAGAGATGGCGTCAGAAATGGCTGCTGCTGCCCCCGAACCATTGCCTTGCGCAACAAAACGAATACCTTGATCAATCGCTGCCTTCAAAGCATTGAGTGACTCTTGCGGTGATGCCTTGTTGTCAAACGGTACCATTTCATACTTCACCCCCGCCGCATTGGGAAGCGCACCAATCGTCTGCCACGTACTGAGCAAGTTAAGCCCTACATTGGCAAAAGGTCCGGAGAGCGGATCGATAAAAGCAATTTTGACCGTCTCGCCTTTTTGCGCAAAAGCAAACTGGGCAGACAAAGCGGCAACAACGATAGCGGATGCTTTAAAAACAGTGTTTAACTTCATGTCATTTAACTTTCTTGTTCAAAATAATTAGGTGAACCGCATCGATTTTCGTTTAGCTAGCGGTGATCTCCCCGACCACCGCCCTGATCACTTGATTCTCTATGAGGGACGCTTCATTTGGCACGATGTGGGCGTGCTAGCAACATAGGGGTCTAGCTGCTTGACGGGCGCAAATGTATAACCTGTGTTTTCTACGCTATAGGGATTTTTCTTATCCGCTTTTTGCCATTTGGTGATGTACATCGATTGCTGCAATTGGTGATCAGCTTTGCGCATTTTTACTTCGCCTGCAAAGCTAGGCACGCTCAAGTCTTCCAGTGCCGCTGCCACTTTGACTGGATTGGTCGATTTAGCTTTTGCCATCGCTGCTGCCAGCAAATTGGAGCCATTCAAAGTCGCATAGGTGTAGTAGTCATCATTGAACTTCTTTTTAAAGTCCGCTCCCATTTTTCCAAGATCACCTGGATGGTTAGAGTGTCCATAGGCAATCACGTAGACCTCGCCCTCGCCGCCCGCAGCCAGCGCGGTAGGCGTTCCTGTCACGCCCGCGTAGTAGGTATACATCGGAATTTTTAATCCGGCATCGTTCAGCGCCTTAACCAACAAGGTCAGATCAGTTCCCCAGTTGCCGGTGACCAACGTATCAGCACCCGAGGCTTTGATTTTTGCCACATACGGAGCGAAATCTTTCACCTGACCAATCGGATGCAAATCGTCGCCCACAATTTGTACATCTGCCCGCTTATTCTTCATCCCCTCTTTAAAGTAGCGCGACACTTGATGACCGTGCGAGTAGTTTTGGTTGAGCAAAAACACTTTCTTGACTTTTGGCTGATCCTTCATAAAAGTGGTCAGCGCTTCCATCTTCATGGTGGTGTCTGCATCTAAACGGAAGTGCCAGTAATCGCATTTTTCGTTAGTAAGTGCTGGATCAACCGCCGCGTAATTTAAGTAGATCACTTCTTTGCCGGGATTACGTTCATTGTGCTTGGATACGGCATCCGATAACGCCAAAGCCGCCCCTGAGCCATTCCCTTGCGTGATGTAGCGGTAACCCTTATCAATCGCGGCTTTGAGCGAATTTAAACTCTCTTGTGGGGAACCCTTATTGTCAAAACCTTCCACCTCAAACTTCACGCCAGCTGCATTCTTTTTAGAAACGTGCTCGGCCGCAAACTGCCAGCTCTTGAGTTGATTCACACCAACATTGGCAAAAGGACCAGACAAGGGATCAATGAAAGCAATCTTGACCGTCTCGCCCGATTGAGCGAAAGCAGCAGAGATGCTGGCGGCAAAGGCAGTCATGGCGATGGATTTAAGAATGGTTCTACGCATACGAAGGTCTCCTTTTAAAAAATGAATCGAAACTTACAGAGCCGAAGGTTATCTTGTTTTCATCAACTTGGACTCAGGGAATGTCCCTACAAAAGGCACAAAAAAATATCTCGAACGCGCAAAGAGACTTACAAACCGGGCAACTTATAGTCTTTGAGCTGCTCACGTAGTTTCATTTTTTGCATCTTGCCCGTGGCACCCAGCGGAATGGCCTCGACAAACACCACATCATCAGGAATTTGCCATTTGGCCGTTTTGCCCTCATAAAACGCAAGCAACTCCTCGCGTGTGACATTCGCATCGGGGCGCTTGACCACCACCACAATGGGACGCTCATCCCACTTGGGATGCGACATTCCCACGCACGCGGCCATGAGCACAGCCGGATGCGCCATCGCAATATTCTCGATGTCAATCGAGCTAATCCACTCGCCGCCCGACTTGATCACATCTTTGCTGCGATCGGTAATTTGCAAATAACCGTCCGCGTCAATCGTGGCCACATCGCCTGTTGGGAACCAACCATTGATCAGCGGACTGGCTTTGCCGCCTTCAATCTCACTTTGCTTGAAGTACTCAGCCACCACCCAAGGGCCACGCACCAGCAAATCGCCTGACGACTTGCCATCCCAAGGCAGCTCTTGCCCCGACTCGTCAACCACCTTCATATCGACACCGTAAATCGCCCGCCCCTGCTTAAGCCTAATCTGCATTTGCGCGTCTGGCGGCAAACTCAATTGCTTGTTTTTAAGCGTACACAGCGTGCCCAGTGGCGACATCTCGGTCATGCCCCAAGCGTGCAAAACCTCCACGCCATAGTCGTCGTTGAACGCGCGAATCATCGCGGGCGGACAAGCAGAGCCGCCAATCACCGTGCGCCGCATCGTGCTAAAGCGCAAGTTGTTGGCCTTCATGTGCGCCAGCATCATTTGCCACACGGTTGGCACACCCGCCGAGTAAGTCACGCGCTCCGCCTCGATCAACTCGTAAATCGACTTGCCATCCATCGCAGCGCCCGGAAACACCAGCTTGGCTCCTGTGAGCGCTGCGCTGTACGGAATGCCCCACGCATTCACGTGAAACATCGGCACCACGGGCAGAATCGAATCACGTGCGCTGATGCTCATCACATCGGGCAGCGCCGCAGCGTAGGCGTGCAAGGTGGTCGAGCGGTGCGAGTACAAAGCCGCCTTCGGATTGCCCGTT
>CAZAIW010000109.1:3365-7219 GCA_964485285.1 uncultured Burkholderiaceae bacterium
GCTGGTGTAGCACATGCTGGATGCAGAATTTTCATCAAACTGCGGCCACTCGTACTGTGTCGATTGACCCGCGATCCACGCCTCGTAACTGAGCAAATGGGGAATGCCCGAATCCGCCGGCAATTTGTCCGCATCGCACAGCGCGACAAACGTTTTAATCGTCTTGCAACGCGCATGCACGGCTTGCACCAGCGGCAAAAACGTCATGTCAAAACACAACACCTGGTCTTCGGCGTGGTTGGCGATCCAGACCACCTGATCGGGATGCAAACGCGGATTGAGCGTATGCAAAACGCGCCCCGAACCGCTCACCCCAAAATACAGCTCCAGATGGCGATAGCCATTCCACGCCAGCGTCGCCACGCGGTCTGAAAAAGCCAGCTTCAAACCATCGAGCGCATGCGCCAACTGACGCGAGCGCTGGGCAATGCCCGACCACGTGGTGCGATGAATATCGCCCTCCACCCGGCGCGAGACAATCTCGCCATCGGCGTGATGTCGGTCGGCAAACTCGATCAAGTTTGAAATGAGTAACGGTTGGTTTTGCATCAAGCCCAGCATGGTATGTCGCTCCTTAAAAATAGCGTCTATTGTTGCTGAAGTTGCCAAACGGGACTATCGGTAACAGCCCTAGGCCGCATCACGACACGCAATTAGCGACACAGGATAATGACCATCACTCCTCCCATGTCAAAACATCCCTCACCCGCACGGCGCTCACGGCTGCCACACCTACCGCACTCGACCCACGCCATGCTGTGGGCGGCTCTTGCGGGATTTTTATTTGTCAGCCTGAACACCTTGGCGCGCTCGCTCGCCATCAGTCTGGGCTCGTTCGAGACACAGTTTTTGCGCTACGCCTTTGGCATGGCACTGTTCACGCCGTGGATCATCAAAAACGGACTGGCCAGCTACAAACCCACCCACATCAAAGGACAGTTCACGCGCGGCATCGTCCACACCGCCGGACTACTGCTGTGGTTTTATGCGCTGCCCCATCTGCCCATTGCCGACACCACCGCCATCGGATTTTTAGGCCCCATCTTCATCATGCTGGGCGCGGCGTGGTTCCTCAAAGAAAAAATGTACGCTGACCGCTGGATCGCCGCCGTACTGGGCTTTACGGGCGTGCTGATTGTGGTGGGGCCGCATCTTCGCGGCTCTGGCGGCTGGTACAACCTAGCCATGATCGCCTCGGGCCCCATGTTTGCGGCCTCGTTTTTGATTACCAAAGCGCTGACGCGCTACGAGTCCACGCGCGTGATCGTGTTTTGGCAATCGCTCACCGTCACACTCTTAACCCTGCCCCTTGCCGCGCTGGATTGGAAGGCACCTACCGCCTTGCAATGGCTGCTGTTTGTCGTCTGCGGCGCACTGGGCAGCTTGGGTCATCTGTGCCTCACACGCGCCTTTCGCGCAGCCGACATATCCGCCACGCAAGCGCTCAAATTTTTAGAACTCATATGGGCAGCCGCTTGGGGTTGGCTCATTTTTAGCGATGTCCCCACCGAAACCACCTTAATCGGCGGCACCGTCATCTGCCTCGCCACGGTTTGGATTGCAAGGCGCGAGGCGATGCGGCATACGGATGAGAAAATTTGAAATTCGGCTAAAATCCGCCCTAGATTAATTTCTAAACGCCGAACAACAGCGCAAGCTCTTGGCGGCAAATCCTAAGGCCACCTCGTGTGGCTTTAGTTGTTTATGGAGGCTACGGATGCACATTTGCTATTTGGATGAAGCGGGCTGCACGGGCGCACTACCGAGCGCCGACTCTTCGATTCAGCCCGTATATTCGATTACCTTGAAGCTGGTGATAGTTTGAGCTTGTTTTTGGATCAATTCCCAACGGTTAGTTTGGATGCAACAGTCCACGTTTTAGAAGAAAGCCGCGAAGCGTTGCTGGAAGCGGCGTGAGCACGATTTAATGGCTGCCATGAAGCTCGCTCAACCGGCAATGGACTGGCGATGGGAGTGCTGTGGATGGGGAGAGGGCTAACAGACTCCTAGAATGGCATACATGGCCACACTCATTCCTGCCATCGGCAGCACTACATTTGACTCCACTGGTGAGCGGCGCTTGGCTGAGCGCTTGGAGCAAAAGCTAGATGACGACTACCTAATTTGGCATAACGTACCAATTGGACCCAAACAAACGCACCCAGATTTCGTGGTGCTACATCCAAGTAGAGGGCTGTTGATTCTTGAAACTAAGGATTGGCATTTACAAACCATTCAAAATACCACCAAGCAGGCGTGGGACATACTCACCGAGGCTGGCCCAAAGATCGTGATCAACCCTCTGGAGCAAGCACGGCATTGCGCCATTCAAGTCGTTAATGCGATGGAGCGTGATGCGCAACTTGTACAGTCAAGCGGTGCGAATCAAGGCAAGCTTGCTTTCCCTTGGGGTTTTGGCGTTGTACTGACGCGCATCACGCGCAAGCAATTTGATGCTGCCGATCTTGGGCAAGTCATCGCCCCACACCATGTCATCTGCTCCGATGAAATGTTGGAAAACGTTGACGCAGAGAAGTTTCAAGAGCGGCTCTGGCAGATGTTTCCATACAGCTTTGGCAGCGCCATCACACTGCCGCAACTTGATCGCGTGCGTTGGATCATGTTTCCGCAGGTGCGAGTGCAATTGCAATCCTCTATCTTTGACGACAGCGATGCCGATGCGCAACTGCCTAGCATCATGCGCGTCATGGATTTGCAACAAGAACAACTCGCTCGCAGCTTAGGCGAAGGTCACCGCGTGATTCACGGCGTGGCAGGCTCAGGCAAAACCATGATCCTAGGTTACCGGGCCGAATACCTTGCCAAAGCTAGTACACCCAGCAGCAAGCCCATTCTTATTCTTTGCTTTAACGAACCACTTGGCGTGAAACTTCGTAGCGTGATGCAGGCCAAAGGCTTGGGCGCTCATGTGCATGTGAAACATTTTCATAAATGGTGTCGTGAGCAACTCGTCGCCTACGGGCAAAGCCTGCCAGCACAAAATATGCCTACTGACGCAAAGATGGTTGACTTGGTGCAACGCGTCATTCAGGGCGTTGATCGCAAATACATCCCCAATGGGCAATACCAAGCCGTGTTGATTGACGAAGGCCATGACTTCGCCCCCGAATGGCTCAAACTCATCGCGCAAATGGTAGACCCTGTCACCAACAAGCTGCTTGTGTTGTTTGACGATGCACAAAGCATTTATGAACGTTCGCGCTCTAAGCAATTCAGCTTCAAAAGCGTGGGTGTACAAGCGCAAGGACGTACCACTATTTTGAAAATCAACTACCGCAACACCAAACAAATCCTGCAAACCGCCAACCTGATTGCAGCGGATCTACTGACAGCCGACGACAAAGACGATGACGGCATACCACTCGTCAAACCCATCAGCTGCGGCCGCGAAGGCGCTCAGCCCCTTCTCATCAAACTACCCAGCCTACGCGAAGAAGCCTATGCTATTGCCGACCACCTCGCTAGCGCCCACAAAGAAGGCTTCGCTTGGGGCGATATGGCTGTGCTCTGCGCAGACTGGAAAACCATGGAGATGTGTGCCGATGCAATGCACCAGCGAAGGTTGCCGCACAGTGTGCGTAAGCGAACGGGTGACTACAACCCCGCAACAGATGCCATTCAGATCATGACCATGAAAGTCAGCAAAGGTCTGGAATTCCCCGTGGTGGCGCTGCCCGGCGTGGGGCACATGCCCGCGCTAGGCGAGGACGAGAAGGAGGCGGCACGGTTGTTCTATGTGGCTGCGACGCGGGCTACGCAGCGCTTGGTAATGGGGGTGGGGGGGGATGGGGGGTTTGGGAGGCGAATGGTATGAACGGCCACAACGCGGACGA
>CAZAIW010000109.1:7229-7491 GCA_964485285.1 uncultured Burkholderiaceae bacterium
AATAGCAATTTCACTCAACTGGAGACAAATGTATGTGGGCAGATAAAGAGTCTCGACTTGACTACCTGAATTTTTCTGACATTGCAGAAGCAGCTGTCGATGTGATCTGCAATCCGGCCATGCGTCCAGTTTCCATCGGAGTATTTGGGGATTGGGGCGCTGGAAAATCATCGCTACTTCAACAAATTGAAGGGCAATTGCGTGAATCCAATACGAAAACATTAGTTGTTACTTTCGATGCTTGGCTATATCAGGGCTATGA
>CAZAIW010000110.1:0-1757 GCA_964485285.1 uncultured Burkholderiaceae bacterium
GCAAGGCGTATCTTGCGCATGAACGTGGCACGCTAGAGGACGTGGTGGTGGCAAGGCAGGGAGCACAAGCAGCGACGGCTCAAGCCGCAGCCGGAACGAGCCCATCCATGCAGCAAGTGGCGCAGGCAGAGGGGCAACTCAGTGCAAGCTTGGGGCGTTTAATGGCGGTTGCTGAGCGCTATCCTGAGCTCAAAGCGCAGTTGAGTACTTCGCAACTGAGTGAGGAGTTGACGAGCACCGAAAACCGAATTGGCTACGCGCGACAAGCGTTTAATGATGCGGTCACCGATTTCAATACGCGCGTTCAATCCTTCCCAGCAGTGGCGGTTGCCAAGTTATTCGGTTTTTCTAAAGCTGCACTGCTTCAAAGCATTGAAGGCTCGGCTCAGCGCGAAGTGCCTGTCGTTCAGTTGTAGTCAGGAAGCTTGCGCAGTCCACCATGCGATTTCTTGGGCATCAAGCCAAAGCAAGATGGCAGATTGCTCGGTTGATTCTTTTGTACATCGTTTTAATGGGCTTGGTGGCGCATGCGTTGGCGTGGCTACTTTGCGTGGGTTATGCGTGTTTGCAAAAATCCCTTCAGTTCGTTATCAACCAACCCTTGCTGATCTGGGCAACGGTGGGCATTGCTGCCTTCATGGTGCTCTGCGCGATTGTCGATTACGTTCAGATGAGTCGCAGCGGCGGCTCATCTGTGGTGCAGCGATTGGGTGGACGCTCTATTGACCCATCGGCCGACACCAAAGAGGCTCAGCTTTGCAACATTGTGGATGAGATGGTGGTGGCAGCAGGCAGCGGTTGCCCAAGACCGCTTTTGTATGTGCTGGACGACGAGACTTCTATCAACGCCATAACCGACGGAGCCTCATCGACCCATTTTGCGATGGCCGTGACAAGTGGTGCGTTGCAACTCCTCAACCGTGAAGAATTACAAGCCTTAGTGGCTCACGAGATGGGGCATGTGCTGGAGAATGACGAGACATTTGTCCACTTACTCAGCGCAATGACACAAAGCCTGCGGGGTCTGCAAACGCTAGGCAAGGGATTGACGGTGCGTCACGACTTTCGGGTGTGGCTAGTGGCTGCGCTGCTGTGGTTGCTGGGTGGATTGGGGGCCATTGCGGGACGTATCTTGCAGTTTGCTGTGTCGCGCGAGCGAGAGTTTTTAGCCGATGCCCGTGCGACACAGTTCACGCGCAACCCGCAAAGTTTGGTAGGTGTTCTCTCTAAAATTGCCGTACAAAATCGCGTGAGCCCCGATGATGCGTGGTTTACTAACCGCCAAGCGTTGCCCGTGGGGCACGCATTTTTCAATTCGATTTATGCGCACGATGGGCAAGGCAGTGCTTGGTTGGATACGCATCCGTCGCTCGCCTCGCGCATAGCGCGACTCAGGCAGATGTAGGTTTTGCGGAGCTGTTTTAGTTGGCCCGAATCATCGTGCCAAAGGCCTGATCGGTCAAAATTTCTAACAGCATCGCGTGAGGGACTCGCCCGTCAATGATGTGCACCGCGTTCACGCCACTTTTTGCTGCGTCCAGTGCACCAGCAATCTTAGGAATCATGCCACCGCTAATGGTGCCGTCCGATACCAAGGCATCAATTTGCGCTGGCGATAGCTCGGTCAGCAGCTCGCCGTTTTTGTCCAACACGCCTTTGATGTTGGTCAGCATCAGTAGTTTTTCTGCATCTAGGGCTTTGGCCACTTCGCCAGCCACCACGTCGGCGTTGATGTTGTAGCTCTCGTTGTGCTCGCC
>CAZAIW010000110.1:1767-2276 GCA_964485285.1 uncultured Burkholderiaceae bacterium
GGACTGATGACGGGAATGAAGGCTTCGCTTTGCAGCGCACGCACGACAGCGGGGTTGATCGCCACAATGTCGCCAACAAAGCCCAGGTCGTCGCTGGTCACTAATTTTTGAGCGCGGATGAGTCCACCATCGCGCCCCGTCAGTCCCACGGCTTTAAATTTGGAGTTGGCGCCGGCTTGGTTGATGAGTCCGACAATCTCTTGTTGCACTTCGCCCGCAAGCACCCACTCCACAATGTCCATGGTCTCGCTGTCGGTGACGCGCATGCCGCCTTTGAACTCGCCCTTTTTGCCAAGGCGAGTGAGCGCAGACTCAATTTGTGGGCCACCGCCATGCACCACCACGGGGTTCATGCCCACCAGTTTGAGCAGCACCACATCTTGCGCAAAAGCGGTTTGTAGTGCGGGGTCTATCATGGCGTTGCCGCCGTATTTGATGACGAGGGTTTTTCCGTGAAAGCGCTTGATGTAGGGCAGTGCCTGCGCCAAGATGCTAGCTTGATCGAGGGG
>CAZAIW010000110.1:2286-7489 GCA_964485285.1 uncultured Burkholderiaceae bacterium
GAATTATCCACACGCCCATAAAATGCAGCGCATGCTTGCAAAAAGAATTATTCCTTGTTTAGATGTGACCGGTGGCCGCGTGGTTAAAGGCATCAATTTTGTGGAACTGCGCGATGCGGGCGACCCGGTTGAAATTGCCGCTCGCTATAACGAGCAAGGTGCCGATGAGCTGACCTTTTTGGACATTACCGCGACCAGCGATGGGCGCGATCTGATTTTGCCGATGATTGAAGCCGTGGCCTCGCAGGTCTTTATTCCGCTCACCGTGGGTGGGGGTGTGCGCACGGTGGACGATGTGCGCCGCTTGCTGAACGCGGGCGCTGACAAGGTGAGTTTTAACTCGGCGGCAGTGGCTCAGCCGCAGGTGATCTTCGAGGCCAGCCGCCGATATGGCTCTCAGTGCATTGTGGTGGCGATTGACGCTAAGCGCAAAGCGCACGGGCAGGGTTGGGATGTCTACACCCACGGCGGTAGAACCAACACGGGACTGGACGCTGTGGCGTGGGCCAAGCGCGTGACCGAGCTGGGTGCGGGCGAGATTTTGCTCACCAGCATGAATCAGGATGGCACCAAATCCGGTTTCGATTTAGAGCTGACCCGCACGGTGAGTGATGCGGTCACGGTACCGGTGATTGCGTCGGGCGGTGTGGGCACGCTGGATCACTTGGCGGACGGCATTCAATTGGGCCACGCCGATGCCGTGCTGGCGGCCAGCATCTTTCACTATGGCGAGTTCACGGTGGGCGAGGCGAAAGCACACATGGCGGCGCGTGGCATTCCTGTTAGGCTTTAGCGTTTAGGTTTAGGACTGGGAGAGAAAAACAAGATGTCGCCAACCAAATTTTTAAATCAAGTCAAATGGGACGACAAGGGGCTGGTGCCCGTGATTGCGCAAGAGCAAGCAACGGGCGACGTGCTGATGTTCGCGTGGATGAACCGCGAGGCGTTGCAAAAGACAGTAGAGACGGGGCGTGCGGTGTATTTCAGCCGCTCGCGCAGCAAGCTGTGGCACAAGGGCGAGGAGTCGGGCCATGTGCAGACCGTGCACGATATTCGCCTTGACTGTGACAATGACGTGGTGCTTTTAAAGGTCACGCAGGGCGGGCACGACCCCAGCATTGCGTGCCACACCGGGCGACACAGTTGCTTTTATCAGCGCTACCAAGATGGCGCTTGGGTGGATGTTGATCCTGTGCTACAAGACCCCAAGCTGATGTACGCTAAAACCCAAGCGAGATGATGAATGAGTACCACCGATACCTTAGATGACTTGGCGCGTGTGCTAGAGACACGCAAACCCGCCAGTGGCGGTGACCCGCAAACCAGCTATGTTGCGCGTTTGCTGGCCAAAGGCCCTGATGCTTTCTTGAAAAAAATTGGCGAAGAAGCCACCGAGGTGGTGATGGCGGCCAAAGACGTAGATGCAGCGCAGGGACGGCCTGATCAAGCGGCAGCGGCGCAGGCGACAACGAAGCTGGTGGGCGAGGTGGCCGATTTGTGGTTTCACAGCATGATTGCGCTGGCGCACTATGGGCTGGCTCCTAGCGACGTGACGGCGGAACTTGCGCGCCGTGTGGGCTTGTCGGGCTTAGATGAAAAAGCGCTGCGCAAGATGAACCAGCGTGCTAACGATGATGCTATGGGAGAGAGCAAGCAATGAGCCATAACGACACAACCGGACACGACCCGAACTGCATTTTTTGCAAAATTGTGGCGGGGAAAATCCCGGCTCAAAAACTCTACGAAGACGACGAGTTTTTAGCGTTCCACGACATTAACCCGTGGGCACCGATTCACTTTTTGGTGATCCCCAAACAACACATCGTGTCGATGGCGCATTTAACCGATGCCGAAGCAGCGCTCATGGGACGAATGATGACCCTCATCCCCAAGCTGGCGCTCAAGGCGGGCTGCGAGCCTTATCCCGAGGGCGGTTACCGTGTGGTGACCAATACAGGCAAGAATGGCGGACAAGAAGTCCATCATCTGCATATCCACGTGATGGGCGGGCCACGGCCTTGGCTCAAGGGCTAAAAATGATCCTTCCCCGCGTCTATATTGAGACTTCGGTGTTTAGCTATCTCACATCGCGGGACAGTGTCTCGCTGATGGGAGCCGCGCGGCAGTTGGCAACACGGGTATGGTGGGATCGGCGAGGGGAGTTTGAGTTACTCATATCCGAGGTCGTTTTGAGGGAGTGCAGGACAGGGGACGCCTTAGCCGTTACGCGACGCATGGAGGCGCTTAGCGGAATCCCTTTATTGGCTTTAACAGATTCGGCTTTAACGGTCGCTGATACATTGTTATCGGAGGGCATCATGCCAGCTAAAGCGGGCGAGGACGCATTGCATATTGCAATTGCTGCTGTGCATGAGGTGGATTTTTTGTTAAGCTGGAACTTTAAGCATATTGCGAACCCTGTTATCCAAGCGCAAATTGCGAGGCGTTTGCAGCGAATGAATTTACGCTTGCCGTTTATTTGCCCACCTGAAGAGCTGCTAGGTGAATAGTTGGATAGACTTTTTGGAGATACCAATGGAATCGATCAGCGATGAGATTATTTTGGAACTGCGTGCGCACAAAGAGGCGTTTGCAGCCAATGCTGGATTTGACATACGTCGCTTGGCTGCCCAAATCAGGCAAGAGCAGGCCGTCAGTGAGCAGCAAGGGTGGCAGGTGGTGCAACCCTGTTTGGCAGCTAGCCAAGCAGGGGTTCGGGATGCACGAGCAGCACACGCTTATTACGCTGACATTCGGTTTGCGTCTTGAGTCGTCATAGGAAAGAACTCAAGGGCTAAAATTCAAGCATATTTTTATTGGAGTACATCATGGGATCGTTTTCTATTTGGCATTGGTTAATCGTTTTGGTTATTGTGGTTTTGGTGTTTGGCACCAAGAAGCTGAAAAACATGGGCCAAGATTTGGGCGGTGCTGTCAAAGGTTTTAAAGACGGCATGAAGCAGGGCACGGCAGATGAAGCGACCAGCGCAGCCTCTGCTGCAAAGCCAGGCACGATTGACGTGCAGGCCAAAGAAAAAGTTTAAACAACGGTTTGCTCGCGCGTGTTTGATCTCGATTTTTCTAAGCTCGCCGTTGTCGGCATCGTTGCATTGGTCGTTATTGGCCCTGAAAAATTGCCGCGCGTGGCGCGTACCGTGGGCGCTTTAATTGGTAAGGCACAGCGTTATGTCTCGGATGTGAAGTCCGAGGTGAATCGGCAGGTGGAGCTGGAAGAGCTCAAAAAAATGAAGGACGAGATGGAGAAGGCCGCGCGTGATGTGCAAGGCACCGTGCAAACCAATCTCGCTGATTTTGAGCGCGATTGGCAAGCCACAGCAGGCTCTATTACGAATGCGATTGCGTCCAATAGTGAGAGTTCCGGCTCGGCAACTTCTAACTACAGCGACGAGTTGCAAGTCCCACCAGAGTACAAACATCCCAATAAAAAGTGGCGGGTCAAGCAGTCCGCGATGCCACAGTGGTTTAAAGCCAAAAGCGGTGTGCGCCGCCAAGCCTTGTCGGGCGCGGCGCGTGTGGCACGTTATCGTCCTAAATCTTTTTGATCTGTTGACTTCCTGCCCTAGGCCGGAATGATGGATTCATTCAACTATTCCCATGCAAGCCCCTGATTCTCCAACCCCCAAAACTGACGACAAGCCGGACGAATTAGCTGGCACGGAAGCGCCCTTTGTGCATCATCTCATCGAGCTGCGTGACCGTTTGCTGTATTGCATTTACGGTTTTGCGGTGTGCGTCATTGCGCTGTCGATTTGGCCAGGTCCCAGTGGTTTGATTGATGCAATTGCCAAGCCCATTCACGCGCATATGCCCGCAGGCGCGAAGCTGATTGCGGTGGGTGTGTTCTCGCCCTTTTTTGTGCCGCTCAAGGTGTTGATGATGGCTGCGGTGCTGCTGGCACTGCCTTGGTTGATGTACCAAGCGTGGCGGTTTGTTGCGCCGGGTCTTTATAGCCACGAGAAAAATTTTGCGCTGCCTTTGATTATTTTTGGCAGTTTGCTCGCCTACGCGGGCATTGCTTTCGTGCAGTTTTTTGTGCTGGACAAAATGTTTGCGTTTATTCAAAAGTTCACACCCGAAACGGTTGCCGCAACGCCTGATATTGCCAGTTATGTCGAGTCGATTTTGAGCCTCTACATTGCCTTTGGCATTGCGTTTCAAGTGCCGATTGTGGTGATCTTGTTGGTCAAGTTGGGGATGGTCAGCGTTGCAAAATTGAAAGACTTTCGGGGCTACTTTATTGTGGTGGCGTTTGTGGTTGCTGCCATCTTGACTCCGCCCGATGTGGTCTCCCAGCTAGCGCTGGCTGTGCCCATGTGCCTGCTCTACGAGATCGGTATTTGGGCTTGCGTTTTTTGGGTCAAGCCTAAAACAGAAGATGATAAGAGCGGCGCTAAGGAGTCCGCCGCATAGCCCACGTTACCAGCATCCGTTACCAGCCTCTTAGCGCTTGACTTTGGGCTTAGGCCGAGTGCCGGGGGTGACCGTCATGTCCAGCGTTTTGCCATTGCGCAGCACCTGTAGGGTCATGGGAGTGCCGGGCTTTTGTGCGGCGATAACGGCAATCGCTTGAACGGTATTGCCGACAGGTTTGCCGGCCACATTGACCACAATATCCCCCACCTTGATGCCCGCTCGATCGGCTGGGCCCGCTTGCATGACGCCAGTGATGACCACGCCAGCTGCATCAGGTGAGCCACTGCCAGACTTGATATTGAGCGCAGCAGCAATTTCGGGTGTGAGGTCTTGCGGCTCCACACCAATCCACGCGCGAGTGACAGCCCCTTCTTTGATGATGTCTTGCAGCACTTGCTTGGCAAGGCTGACAGGAATGGCAAACCCAATCCCCATAGAGCCGCCCGAGCGCGAGTAAATCGCCGTATTGATGCCCAGCAAGTTGCCATTGATGTCTACCAGCGCTCCGCCCGAATTGCCGGGGTTGATGGCCGCATCGGTTTGAATAAAGTTTTCAAAAGTGTTGATCCCCAGGTGGTTGCGTCCCAGCGCACTCACAATGCCGCTGGTTACCGTTTGACCCACACCAAACGGATTGCCAATCGCCAGCACGGTGTCACCCACCAAGGCTTGGTCGGAGTTGCCAATCGTGATCACGGGCAGCTTATCCAGCGTGATCTTCAGTACCGCCAAGTCGCTCTCGGGGTCGGTACCAATCAGTTTGGCCGAG
>CAZAIW010000111.1:0-7274 GCA_964485285.1 uncultured Burkholderiaceae bacterium
GACGTACATCTTTCCATCGCCGATCAAGTGACCTGACGCATCTTTAATTTGGTGCTGAAACGCAAAGCGCACGCCCTCGGATTTGCCAATCCAGTTTTCTTGCATCAAGCGCACGCGCTCGGGCCAACCAGCCAGTCCATTTTGAACATGATCCAAAAGTTCCGGTGCGTACTTCGTGATATTCAAGTAGTAGCCCGGAATCTCGCGCTTTTCCACCACCGCACCAGTGCGCCAGCCTTTGCCGTCAATCACTTGTTCGTTAGCCAGCACCGTCATGTCGATGGGGTCCCAATTGACGGTTTGTGTTTTGCGATACGCAATGCCCGCGTCCAGCATTTTTAAAAACAGCCACTGGTTCCACTTGTAGTAGCTGGGGTCGCAGGTGGCCACTTCGCGCGACCAGTCAATGGCCAATCCCATCGCCTGCATTTGCTGTTTCATGTAGGCGATGTTGGAGTACGTCCACGCGGCGGGCGGCACTTGATTTTTGATGGCGGCGTTTTCAGCCGGCAAACCAAAAGCGTCCCAGCCCATGGGCATGAGCACGTTGTAGCCCTTCATGCGCAGCTGGCGCGTGAGCATGTCGTTGATGGTGTAGTTGCGCACGTGCCCCATGTGCAATTTGCCCGATGGATAGGGCAGCATGGAGCAGGCGTAGAACTTGCCCAGCGGCTTGTCGCTTTGCTCGGTCACGCGGTACACATCGCGAGCGCTCCAGTCGGCTTGGGCGGCGGCCTCAATCGCTGCGGGATTAAACGCAGCCGGGTCAGCAGCCTCAACAGAGGTAAAGGGGGCTTTTGAATCGGTGGGAGTGTGGGAGTCTTGCATCCGTCAATTTTACGGGTGAGGCGCTGCCGGATCAGCCTTTGGTTGCGTATTGACGCGCAAAGGACTTCAGCGCACCGGACACACCGCGCGGGTCAGTATCATTTAGCCATTATTTTTTATCAGGAGTCCCCCATGATCGAACACAAACTTCCCGCCCGCTACGACCACGTTGGCAGCTTTTTGCGCCCGCAGTATTTGCTAGAGGCCAGAGCCAACAAGGCAGCAGGACGCATCACTCCCGAGCAGCTGCGCGTGGTTGAGGACAAAGCCATCAGCGAGATTGTGAAGTTTCAACAAGACGTGGGACTCAAATCGATTACCGATGGCGAGTTTCGCCGTACCTACTTTCATGTCGATTTTTTAGAGCAACTGGGCGGCGTTGAAGTCGGCATTCCGTTTACCGTCAAACGCCCCGATGGCACTGAGGAGCTTGCGCCGCCGGTGATGAAAGTGGTGGGAAAAGTCCACCACGCCAAGAACATCCAGTTGGCGGATTTTGAGTATTTGAAGTCGCAAGTCGCTGCTGGCCGCACGCCCAAAGTGACCATTCCATCCCCCACCATGCTGCACTTTCGCGGAGGCCGCGCGGGCATCGACAAAGTGGCCTACCCCGAGCTAGACCCCGCGTTTTATGACGATGTCGCCCAAGCCTATGGCGATGAGCTGCGCGCCCTGTCAGCAGCGGGTTGCAACTACGTGCAAATGGACGACACCAACCTAGCCTATTTGTGCGACGACAAAATGCGCGAAGCCGCCAAGCAGCGCGGCGACGACCCCAACGAGCTGCCGCACCGCTACGCCATGTTTATCAACAAAGTGGTGGCGCAAAAACCAGCAAACATGTTGCTGGCCATGCATCTGTGCCGTGGCAACTTCAAATCCACCCACGCCGCCAGCGGCAACTACGAGCCGGTGGCCGAGGCGCTACTCTCCGAGATGGATATTGATGCCTACTTTTTAGAGTACGACGATGACCGCAGCGGTGACTTCCGCCCTCTGCGCTACTTGCCCAAGGGCAAGACCATGGTGCTGGGCTTGGTCACCACCAAGTTTGGGCAGATGGAGTCCAAAGACACGCTCAAACGCCGCATTGACGAAGCCGCCAAATACGCCCCCATGGAGCAGCTGGCGCTGTCGCCCCAGTGCGGTTTTAGCTCCACCGTGCACGGCAACAACATCGCCGTGGAAGACCAGCGCAACAAGCTGCGCCTGGTCATTGAAACGGCCAACGAGGTGTGGGGTGAGAGCTAATCGGATCGCCCAATGGCCCCATCAACCTATCACTGATCGCGATCCCTTTTGATGATGAACTTTCTGGTTGTCGGTAGCGGCGCTGTGGGCAGCTATGTGGGCGGACGGCTAGCTGCAGCAGGCGTGCGCGTGACCTTGGTGGTGCGCCCCCATCAGCTGGCGGCCTTACAGGACAAAGCTTTGCGGGTGACCGACTTAGACGGCTTTGCCGCCGATGTGCCCAGCAGACAGCTGCACCTAGCCACCGATGTTGCCAGCGCCTACGCCGCACTGTCTGCGGATGAACAAGCCGCCTGTGTGGTGTTGCTGTGCGTGAAAGGCAGTGCCACCACCGCAGCAGCTGCCCAAATTGCAGCCAGCGTGGCAGCAAGAACGCTAGTGATCTCTTTGCAAAACGGCGTGGACAACGTCGCCCGCATCCAAGCGGCCGCGCCGCAGTTGACCGCGCTGGCAGGCATGGTTCCGTATAACGTGGGCGTAAAACCCACCGCTGCCGGGCTGCACGTGCACCGGGGCGTGGTCGGCAAAATATGCATCGCCGCCAGCACGCAGTCAGAGGCGATTGCCAAGGTGTGGAATGCCGCAGGCCTAGGCTGCCGCGCCGTGCACGATATGCAGTCGGTGCAATGGGCCAAGCTCATCATCAACCTGAACAACCCCATTAACGCACTGGCCAGCGTGCCGCTGCGCGAAGAGTTTTTAGATCGCAACTTCCGCGTGGTCTGGGCCGCCTTGCAGCGCGAAGGCTTACGCGCCTTGGCCTGCGAAGGCATTACCCCGGCGCAACTGACCGCCGTGCCCGCGCACCGGCTGCCTTTGATATTGAGCTTGCCCAACTTCATCTTTAAGCGGCTCGCCGCCAACATGCTGCGCGTGGATGCGCTGGCTCGCTCCTCGATGTGGGACGACATTCAAGCCGGACGCATCACCGAAGTCGATGACCTGTGCGGTGCCGTGGTGCGCCTGTCGGCCAAGCACCAACTGGCCGCGCCTTGTAACGCGAAGATGTGCGAGCTGATAGCAGCGCTCAAAAAAGGCGATGCTTGGACGGGCCGGCAACTGCGCACGGCGCTGGGGATTTAGTCACCCCTCAAGCGAGCAGCTGCGCCAGCCATTCGTCGGCACGCTCTAGCGCGATAGAACCCGCAGCAAACGTATGCTGCGCGTCGCGCAGCAGCTGCACCGCCCGCGCCTTTGGAAATTGCTTGGCAAAGCGCTGTAGTGCTTTATGGGGCTTGCTATCGCGCAGTTTGCACTCAACCAAATGCGTCAGTGCTGCGCCCTCGGACAGCGCAAAATCAACTTCGGCATCGTCTTTGGTGCGGATGTAGTGCAGGTCCACTTCTTTGCCCTGCACGTCGTACTGATACTGCGTGTGCTTGAGCAAATGCGTGGCCACTAAATTTTCAAAACGCACGCCCTCATCGCCTTGCACCAAACCCGTGTCGTAAAAATAAACCTTGGGCGCTTGCAGTGTTGCGCGGGCGATATTGCTGTGCCAAGGACGCACCACAAACACGATGTAGAGAGCCTCCAAAATGTCGAGGTATTTTTTAAGCGTGGTGGGCGCAAGCGCCATGTCGCGTGCGATGCTGGCCAGCGAGAGCGGCGAACCCACACGCCCGCGTAGCATCTGTGCAAATAAACGAATCGCACTGACCTCTTGGATACGTGAAAACTCCAGCACATCGTTGCGCACCAAGCCATCAAAGTATTGCCTGCGCCAACGCTCGGCCTCCTCATCATCAGGTGCAAGGCAAGGCTCGGGAAAGCCGCCACGCACGAGCAAGTGCGTGAGCGCATCGGCTGGGGCTGCGCCGGTTTGCTCGCACCACTCGCGTACCGAAATGGGGTGCAAGCGCAAACCAAAAAATCGCCCCGCCAGTGACTCGCCACTTTGCCTAAACGTGTCCAGCCGTGCGCTACCCGTCACCAACACTTGCTGCTGCGCGGGCTTGCCGTCGTACACGCCTTTAAGCCACGCTTTCCAATCGGGCATTTTGTGAATTTCGTCCAGCACCAACAGCGGCGAGCGCGGCTGCCACTGCTGCGCCAGCATGATGCGCCGATCTTCGGCCACGTCGTAGTTCAAATACTGACCGCCCATTTGACTGACCAATAGGCGCGACAACGTGGTCTTGCCAACCTGGCGTGGCCCGGTCAGAAAAACCATTTTCTTTTTTAAGTCACGACTCACGCGGTCGTCTAAATAACGCTTCATGCGCCAATTTTACGACTTTTGTCCAGCACTTTGGCAAATAGTCGCGACTTTTATCCAAAATGCTGGATGAAAGTCGAATTTACGGCTGCCGTCCGGCTAGGCTTTGCGCCAGCGCCTCGGCGACTTTGATGCCATCCATCGCCGCGCTCATGATGCCGCCGGCGTAGCCCGCGCCCTCGCCAGCCGGAAAAAGTCCTGGCGTGTTGATGGACTGATACGCCAGTGGATGCCCCACCGCGTGACGACGAATGCGAATCGGCGAGCTGGTGCGCGTCTCTACGCCGGTAAGCACAGCGTCCGCTAGGTCAAAGCCTTTGATTTGCTTGGCAAACGCGGGCAGTGCCTCTTGGATCGCCGTGATCGCATACGCCGGCAGCGCCCCGTGCGCTTGGGTTTTGCTTTGCCCCGTTAAGTCGGTCAGCAAAGTTCCCGGCTTGTAGGACGCAGCTACATCGCCCCATTGCTGGCTGGCACGTCCCGCCAAAAAGTCACCCACCAACTGGGCGGGCGCAAAGTAAGACTGCCCCCCGAGTTGATAAGCGCCCGACTCCAGCGCCCTTTGAAAGCGCACACCCGCCAAGGGATGTCCGCGCGAAGTCTCGTCGCACAAGGGTTTGCCGTCGGTGCCCAAGTCAAAATCCTGCGGCTCAATCCCCACCACAATGCCCGCATTGGCGTTGCGCTCGTTCCTCGAGTATTGACTCATGCCATTGGTGACCACGCGCCCCGCCTCGCTGGTGGCCGCTACCACCGTGCCGCCGGGGCACATGCAAAAGCTGTAGACGCTGCGGCCATTTTGGGCGTGATGCACCAGCTTGTAGTCGGCTGCGCCCACGCGCTGCACGATGCGCTCAGGCTGCCCGTTGAAGTCGCCAAACCGCGCACGGTCAATCAAGCCTTGCGGATGCTCAATCCGAAAGCCTACCGAGAAGGGCTTAGCCTCGACGAACACGCCTTTGCGGTGCAGCATCTCAAAGGTGTCGCGGGCGCTGTGCCCAATGGCCAAGATGACGTGCGAGGCGCTGATCTCATCGGCTCGCCCCGTCAGCAGGTCAATCGTTCGCAAGCCTTGCAGCGTATGGCTTTCAGCTAAGTGGCTACTGGCAAACACCAGCTCTTCCAGGCGGGTGGAGAAGCGAATCTCGCCGCCTAGGCGCGTGATCTCGCCGCGCAAGTATTCGACCACTTTGACGAGGCGAAATGTGCCAATGTGCGGTTTGCTCACGTACAAAATCTCGTCTGGCGCACCACCGCGCACCATCTCCTCCAACACCTTGCGCCCTAGGTGCGTGGGGTCTTTCACTTGACTCCACAGCTTGCCGTCGGAGAACGTGCCCGCGCCGCCCTCGCCAAACTGCACATTGCTCTCCTCCATCAGCACTTGCTTGCGCCAAAAGCCCCACGTGTCTTTGGTGCGCTCGCGTACCGCTTTGCCGCGCTCCAGCACCAAAGGACGCAGCCCCAGTTGCGCCAAAGTCAACGCGGCAAACAAACCGCAAGGGCCCGTACCAATCACCACAGGACGCCGAAAAGAGGGCTTTTGAAGCACCTCATCGACCTCTTTTTTCAGTAGCACCTGCCTGTAAGCCATATCAGGCGTGGCTTGCAGGCCAAGATGCCCTGCAAGCCTTGCAGTACTTGGCCCAGCGGCAAGCGTTATATCCAGCGTGTAGATAAAGTGGATGTCCGACTTCTTGCGTGCGTCGTAACCACGGCGGTGCACGTGGATGTCCAGCACATCGGCAGCGTCCACCTTGAGGTGCGCCAGCACCGCTGCGCGCAGCTCTTCGGGCGAGTGATCCAGCGGCAGCTTGAGATCGGTTAAGCGGTAGGAGGGGTTCATGTTGCTCATTGTGATTTAAGTCTTCAATTGTCACGACAATAAGAGGTTTTCACCTCTTCAATCAGCATCACAGCAAAGGATTGTTATGTGCGGCATCGTCGGAGCCATCAGTACACAAAATATCGTTCCCGTTTTAATTGAGGGGCTCAAGCGCTTGGAATACCGAGGCTACGACTCATGCGGCGTAGCCATCCACACGGGCAGCCAGCTTGCACGTGCCCGCAGCACGAACCGCGTGGCCGAGTTAGAGGCTCAAGGAGACTTAAGCGCACACATGGGCATCGCCCACACGCGCTGGGCAACGCACGGCGCACCTGTGGTGCACAACGCGCATCCGCACTTTAGCCACGGTGTGGATGGCGCAGATGCCCGCATCGCACTGGTGCACAACGGCATCATCGAGAACCACGACGAGCTACGCGCGGCGCTGCAAGCCAAGGGCTACCGATTTGTGACGCAGACAGACACCGAAGTGATTGCGCACCTGATCGACTCGCTCTACGCAGGTGACATCTTGCTGGCCGTGCAGCGTGCGCTGGCGCAGTTACACGGCGCGTATGCGCTGGCGGTGATCGCACGGGACGAACCCCAGCGCATCATTGGCGCACGCCTAGGCTCGCCGCTGATTGTGGGCGTGGGCAACGGCGTGCCCGGCGCGAGCGCCAACTACCTTGCCAGCGATGCCATGGCACTGGCTGGCGTGACCGACCAGATCGTCTACCTAGAAGAAGGCGACGTGGTGGATGTGCAGCTAGGGCGCTATCGCATTTTTAATGCCCAAGGCGAGCTGCTGGCCTCGCTGCCGCACAGCGCAGCAGAGCCTGAACCCACACTGTCCAATCCGCGTCCCATCCGTACCGTTGTCGCGCACAGCGGCGCGGCGGAGCTAGGGCCTTATCGGCACTACATGCAAAAAGAAATTTTTGAGCAGCCCGTCGCTCTTGCCAATACGCTAGAAGGCGTGGAGGCCATCTCCCCCGAGCTGTTTGAGCACACAGCCCACAGCGCGGCAGACACGTTCCAAACCATCGACAAAGTGTTGATTCTGGCCTGCGGCACCAGTTACTACAGCGGCTGCACCGCCAAGTACTGGCTCGAGAGCATCGCCAAAGTGCCCACGCAAGTGGAGGT
>CAZAIW010000112.1:0-784 GCA_964485285.1 uncultured Burkholderiaceae bacterium
CACCCTGAAAACCTAGTATTCATAAGGGCTGCAGGGGATTTTCAGGGGCGACGAATGAAAACACCAATGGCTTGATTCGCCAATATGCACCCAAGGGCAGGCACTTCAGCACACTAACTCACGAGGAGGTTCAATTGATCCAAGACAGACTAAACCATAGACCGCGTAAAAGACTGGGCTTCAAAACCCCGTATCAAGTCTTTTACACTTCCATTAACCGCCGCGCACTTCGTGCTTGAATCCGCCGGTGATATTAAGGTGGTGAGGAGGATATTTTTCTAATCAAATTGTTTCCAGAATCCGCTACATATAAATCCCCTATTGAATTAACAGTAACTCCTTCGGAAAAAGAAAATATGGCGCGATTACTAGGCCCATCAGCAAAGTTTGGAACCATATAAAGCGACCCTGCAATTGTGCTTAATGCACCCATTGGAGTGATTTTACGTATTAAAGTTTGACCTTGATCTGTAAAGTAGACATTGCCGATTGCATCCACAGTTATACCAGTAGGATATACAAGCTCAACATCAGTACCTTTCCCACTCACATATTTAGAGCCCCACCAACCACCAGCTATTGTTGTAACATTAGCCATGCTATCAATCTTTCGAATACGTTGATTATTGCGGTCTGCAACATATAAATTGCCTGAAATATCAATCGCTAGACCCGAAGGTGAATTGAATCTGGCAATTGACCCTTGACCATCGGCAAAACCAGTAATATTGCTATCGCCACCTCCAGCAAGAGTAGTAACCCTGGAACTTAAATCTATTTTTCT
>CAZAIW010000112.1:794-7260 GCA_964485285.1 uncultured Burkholderiaceae bacterium
TAATGCATTTTTGGCATCTGAAATATAAATAATTCCATTGTTATCAATGGCAATCCCATAAGGTTTATCAAATAAAGCGGCTGTACCAACGCCATTAGCAAATCCCGACAACACTCCATTATTGCCACCTCCTCCTGCTAATGTACTAACTATGCCTTCTGGGGTTATTTTTCGGATTAAATTATTTCCTGTATCTGCAATATATAAATTATTATTTGCGTCGATAGTAATGCCTGTGGGATTATTAAATCGTGCTAAATTAGCCATTCCATCCGCAAAGCTTCCACTATTGGTTATAAAATCCCCGCTGCCAGCAAATGTGGTAACAACACCTTCGAGGGTTATTTTTCGAATTCTATGATTATAATAATCAGTTACAAATAAATTTCCGAATTTATCAGCCACGATACCTTTTGGGGAGGCGAACATAGCATTTTTACCTAACCCATCCATGTATCCTAAAGCAGTTGTATTATTAGGAGCGCCACCACCGGCGATCGTTGAAACATTATAAGGTGCAACTGTGACTTTATAACTTGCCGATAAAGTTGTGTCGTCTAACGTTGTTTTGTAATTTGAATCAATGCCAGTTAGAGTTGCAGTAATAGTAGCAGAGCCAGATGCTATAGCTGTAACCAAACCAGTATTTGAAACTATAGCTACACCAGGGTCTGAACTAATGTAAGTAATAATTCCAGAGACGCTAGGATACTCATCATCATTTCCGCCATACTTTAAACCATTATTATAAGTTGCAGTTTTAGTATTCAATCCCCCAGATGTTAAATATACTTCACTAGAATCTATTGTGAATAAAGGCCGAGCTTTAGTTATAGTTAATTGATAACTGATACTTTGTTCTGCACAAGTGGAGAATTGTGGGACACTTGCGGTAATAGTCGTGCTTCCTGCCTTCTTTTTTATAAAACCTTTAACAGGATCAAAGGCTGCAACATCTGAGTTGCTACTTGTATAAGTTATTTTTGCTGCATACATAAACTCAGATGGGCAGTCAAAAGTTGTCGCAAGCACTGAATCGGAAGCACCAAGAACGATTTGTCCATTTGTTATTGGATCACCGCCCCAAAAACTAACCGATGGCACTGCGCGGTTTGTAATTGTCAGGGTTACGTTTGTTGTATCTGCTTGATATTGACCAGGGGATGCTGCTTGAAATACGGTTATATTTATTGACCCAATCTTAGCCGTTGGTAAAAGAGTGACGATTCCATTGGAATCTATATTTATGGATGAATCATCTGATGTTGAATAAGTGTACTTGCCAGTGCTGTTGCTAACGGGTGTAATTTTGATGGGCGCACCACTTGTGCCTGCCGTAAAAGCCACGTAGCCTAAACGTACAGTACTCGGTGAAATTGATGCGTTCAATAATGGAAGTGGTGCAGGTACTATATTTATAGTTTGATTATATTCTTTATCATTTATTATAACGGTGAGATTTGTGACAGTTAAATTTTCAGCGATTAAAACATTGCTGCAATCGATGTCGGTTATGAGTTCTCCAGATGCATTTGGGTTGCCTTTATAAGTGCAATTTTGATTGTTAATTTTAATTGCACTATGATTGTCGAGCATGGTGCCAATAATTTCCCATTTTCCTCCATTGCCGCCAGAGACCAACTGATATAGCCCATCAATATTTAACGTGCTAACGCTTGTCAAGCGTTTACCAAGTATAGTGGGTGTGGGATTTCCGCCTGAATTAAAAATTATATTGTTTGCAATTTGTAAATTTTGTGCCGCATTAATATTATTTTTAATTGTGCCGTTTGTATTTGTGCTGCGGGTTAAATTATTTAACGCAGCTTTTAGTTTTAATGATAAATTCAAAGGGAACTTAGAGCGGCCACTTAATCCAGCATTAAAAATATTTAAAGCATCAGAAAGAGAAATTGAAGAATTGTTTGTCCCAACATCTTTCATATATTGCGAAAATGCCGCTAACACTACCCCATATTTTCCAGCAGGATCGTTGCCAGCTTGACTTACGTTGAGGTTGGTGGGGGTTGTACTGGTAATATCCACATCACTCAAGCCAAATGCTATTGCAACATTTCGTGCGGCATCTAAATATTTTTTCGGATCTTTTCCAGATTGTAGCCAAGCTAAATGAGTTAAAGGCGTTATAAGAGCATAACGAAAAGAATTATCAGTTGATAAAGGTACAAAAGTCTGTAATGAAGTTAGAGTTGTATTCATTCCCGTCGCTTCATCTACGTATGTGCCACCTACACATTCAATATAATAATATTCAGTGTTTGAATTTGTTACGCCTTGTACTTTACCGAAATCAATGCTACCATCTACTTGGCTTTTAATGGGTCCAGCGATGACGTTATTGCTACTATTGTAAAGTAAACAATTGGAGGAGTTTACTGGCGATTTAGTCACTAACCCTGATACGGAGATGCTACTTTGTGCATTATTATTTGTGCCGCCTGAACCACCGCCTCCACAAGAGGCGAGAAGTATCATGCTGCTTATAACTAATATCAGGTAATAAATTTTTCTCATGAAATCTGTTTAATGGATAAAGAGTTATATTTTATTACTTTTCATGTTCAAAATATGTTCGATGCTAAACAGTACGATGAGTACGCCAGCGATGCAAGCAGGCACGTAGCGCCAGCCTTCGGAGATGGGGAGGGTAGGTAGGTTGTAGTTCCACACCGATTGAGCTAAGCGCGCGCATTCAATGGCCATCACCACGCCAAACACCAGCACCAGCGCGTGAATGAGGTACTCCATTCGCGTGCGCACCTTCTCGGAGGCCAATACCAGCAAGCTCTCTAGGCCGATATGGCCTGCATCCCTTACCCCGACTGCCACGCCAAACATGGTCACGTACAAAACGAGCAAAAGCGCGAACGTTTCGGCCCATGTCGGGGTGTTGTTGAGCACATAGCGCCCAAACACCTGCCATGCGACGGCGGCAATTAAAAGGATCAAACCTGCGATGCCAAGGCGCATACACAGGGTGGACAGGAATTGACAAAGTTTGTTATAGGCGTTCATGGCGCATAAAGATCGGTGCTACTGATCGAGGCTCCCGCGTGCGCGGGAGCCTCGGGTGGTTGAAGAGCGTTATTTGGTGTCTTGTATGCGCTTGACCAAAGACTTCAGCTTGTCGTCTTTGATGAACTTGTCGTATACGGGTTTCATCGCGGCTTGGAAGGGTGCTTTGTCAACCTTGGTGATGATCGCACCGCCTGCAACCACGGCCTTTTCAGAGGTGATTTCTTTTTCGTCCCACAGCTTACGCATATAAACAACCGACTCTTTGGCGGCTTGCTTGAGGGCTTTTTGATCGTCGGCGGAGAGTGTGTCCCATGTGCGCTTGGAGAACAGCAGCACTTCAGGTGCCATGGAGTGCTCGGTCAGCGCGTAGTATTTGGCGGCCTCGAAATGTTTGGCGCTGTCGTAGCTTGGGAAATTGTTTTCGGCACCATCAATCAAGCCTGTTTTCAGCGCGGTGTAGACCTCGCCATAAGGCATGGGCGTAGCGTTGGCACCCATGGCCTCTAGTAGCGAGACCCACAAGTCGGATTGCTGCACACGAATTTTCATGCCCTTCACATCGGCAAAGGTTTTGACTTGTTTTTTGCCTGTGTAGATGGAGCGTGCTCCGCTGTCGTAGTACGCCAAGCCAATAAAGCCTTGCGGTGCACAAGAGGCGAGGATTTCTTCGCCAATTGCGCCGTCTAGTACGTGGCGCATATGTTCTTTAGAGCGGAATAAAAATGGCAAAGTAGGGACTTGCGTTTCGGCGCAGATGTTGTTCATGGGGCCGATATTGACCCGCGCCATAGCTAGCGCACCAATTTTGGTTTGTTCGATTAAGTCTTTTTCTTGTCCCAAAGCGGAAGCGGGATACACCTTGACGGAGTGCTTACCCTTGGTGAGTTCCTCTAGGCGTTTGCCCATGAACTTGACGGCCTCTACCGTGGGGTAGCCGTCGGGGTGGGTGTCGCCCGAGCGAAATTCAGTGGCTTGCGCCGACAGGCCGATGGCAAGGGATGCTGCGAGGGCGATTTTGGAGAGTAGTTTGAGTGACATGAGAGTAGTGCTCCTGATGGTTGTTGAAATAAAAATGAAATAAAAAATGAAATGAAAATAGTCTCTAGGCAAACGGGCCCATTTTGACGTAACCCCCGCCTTGGTATATCTTGGCTGGATCGCTGGATGCCAATGCCGGCATGGCCTCGCGGCTAGCACGCCACGCCTCGGTGTTGTCTTTGGGGTGAAAGCCTAAATGCGCCGCTTTGCTGTTATCCCACCACTTGTCTCGGTTGTCCGATACGCCGTACACGACGGTGTGCCCGACTTGGGTTGCTGTGAGCGCACAGCGCACCAGCTCCGATAAATCCCGGTACGACAACCAAGTGATCAGCATGCGGCTATCAACAGGCTCTGGAAACGATGAGCCAATGCGGATGGAGACGGTCTCGATGCCGTAGCGGTTCCAATAAAATTGCGCCATGTTTTCGCCGTAGGCTTTAGACAGTCCGTAATAACTGTCGGGGCGCTGCGGGCTGTCGCTGTCCAGCACATCCCCTTGCCGATGAAAACCAATGGCATGGTTAGAGCTGGCAAACACAACCCGCTTGGCACCGTGAATGCGCGCCCCTTCATAAATATGAAAGATGCCGCTGATGTTGGCACCCAGTACGGTTTCAAAAGAATGCTCGGTGGCTACGCCGCCAAAGTGAACAATGGCTTGGATGCCCTGGCACATGGCGATGGCGGCAGTTTTGTCAGCAAGGTCGCATCGCACGATTTCTTCGTGTGCAGCAGCCGATCCCATGTCGGCAATGTCGGACAAGCGTAGCGTCTCGGTATGCGCGGTTAGGCTTTGGCGTAGCACCTTGCCCAGCGCCCCGGCTGCCCCCGTCAGTAAAAGTTTTTTGAATGGTTTCATAAGCATAGAAGTCAAATGGTAGCGCTATCATAAAGCCATAGTGACAGTCGGGAGATACGTGTAAACCATAGGTCAGCCGTTAAACTCAACCCATGAACACACAAGCTCTTTCGTATTTCAAGCGTAGTTTTTTTGATTGGCTGTTTGCCGCCCTGGTTGTTGCGGGCAGCTTGTTTGCCCTCACACGCTATGGCACCTATATGGACTATTACGAAGTGGGCATTCTTGTCTGCTGCGTACCGGCTTTAGTCGCCATCGCGTGGTTTTGGCGACCACTGCGTATGCTGGTACTGGTGGTGGCAGCGGTGTCGTTGCTGTCGATCTGGCTCTACCAAGGGGAGCTGACGCGCGCCAATACGACTTTTATGCTCAAGTATTTTTTAGCCAGTCAAACAGCCATCATGTGGATGAGTGTGCTTTTCTTTTTAAGCACCTTGTTTTATTGGCTGGGGTTGCTGGTTAAGTCACAAGCGAGGGCATTTGCCAATATCGCCTCTCAGCTTGCTTGGACGGGTGTGATGGCCGCGTTGGTGGGGCTGATGGTGCGCTGGTACGAGAGTTATTTAATTGGTAGTGACATTGGGCATATTCCGGTCTCGAATTTGTATGAGGTGTTCGTGTTGTTTTGCTGGCTCACCACGCTGTTTTATTTGTACTTTGAGGAAATTTACAACACTAAAACGCTAGGTGCCTTTGTCATGGTGGTGGTCTCCAGTGCCGTCGGATTTTTGCTGTGGTACACCTTTGTGCGCGAGGCTTCTGATATTCAGCCACTTGTTCCTGCGCTTAAAAGCTGGTGGATGAAGGTGCATGTCCCTGCTAACTTTATTGGCTACGGCACATTTAGTCTTGCGGCTATGGTGGCAGCGGCTTACCTACTGAAAAAACGTTTTCCTAACTCCTACGTGATGGCAACACTGCCGACGCTAGAGGTGATGGATGACCTGATGTACAAAGCCATTGCAGTCGGTTTTGCCTTCTTCACGATTGCAACCGTGCTAGGTGCGTTTTGGGCGGCAGACGCATGGGGTGGTTATTGGAGCTGGGACCCCAAAGAGACGTGGGCGCTGATTGTGTGGTTGAACTATGCAGCGTGGTTGCATATGCGACTGGTGAAAGGCCTGCGCGGCTCCTTTGCAGCTTGGTGGGCCTTGGTTGGCTTGTTGGTCACCACGTTTGCCTTTTTGGGAGTCAATATGTTTTTGAGCGGGCTGCACTCCTACGGAACTTTGTGATTGATACACATAGAAGGTGTATGATCGCATCATGACTACTTCCAGCACTCGTACCAACATCGTTTTAGACGACTCGCTCATTGAACGAGCGATGCAAAAGGCCAATGTTCATACCAAGCGTGAAGCCGTGGAGGTTGCCCTTAAAGCCTTTGTGCGCGAGCCTGATTGGGGCTTTGCCATGTCTTTGCGTGGTTCGAATCTTGTGGCCAGTGATTACGACCCGGTTGATTTGCCTAGCGATTCGGTCGTGAGTGAGAAGGCCACATCGAATGAGCGCCAGCGCGTGGGTGCT
>CAZAIW010000113.1:0-7223 GCA_964485285.1 uncultured Burkholderiaceae bacterium
GTGCCGATCCGCGCAAAGACCCCTTGGCAAGCCTTATCCAGAAAGCCCGCGCGGGCGACCCTAGCCTAGAGGCCATGGCGGGCGGGGCTGGCAGCAGCATAGGCAAAGGCGGCATGCTCACCAAAGTGCTGGCCGCTAAGCGCGCAGCTGGTTCAGGCTGCTCGACGGTTGTCGCGTGGGGACGCGAACCCAAGGTACTTGAGCGCCTCATCCAAGGCGAATCGATTGGTACGCTGTTCGTCGCCGACGAGCCTAAACTCCACGCCCGCAAGCAGTGGATGGCCGATCATTTGCAGCTGCGCGGTTCGGTAACGGTAGATGATGGCGCTGCCAAAAAACTCATCGAATCAGGTGTCAGCCTACTGCCGGTGGGCATGATGGGCGTGCAAGGGGAATTTGTGCGCGGCGATGTCATCGCCATTTGCAACCCTGCCGGACACCCCATCGCGCGTGGGCTTGCCAACTACTCGTCCAGCGAGGCAAGACTCATTTGCAAAAAATCATCGGGCGAATTTGAAAGCCTACTGGGCTACACCGCCGAACCCGAGATGATCCACCGCGATAACCTCGTGCTGGTTTAGCGCAAGCGCTGCGCCATATCGGATTGGACGGCCGCTAGCGCAGCATCCCATTCAAACCTCGTCTCTTGTCGATAAAGTTTTGCCGTTGGATACCAAACGCTATCACTTCGATGAAGCAACCATCGCCAATCGGCATGCCAATGCAACAAGATGGACACCGGTTTACCCAACGCTCCTGCCAAATGCGCCACGGACGTATCCACGCTAATCACCATATCCATCAATTCGCATAGCGCAGCCGTGTCTGAGAAGTCCATCAATGCGTCCTGAAAATGGACAACAGACAGACTACCCAGCAGGCTCACCTCGTCATCCGATAATTTTTTCTGTAGGCTCACAAACTCATACGATTCACTCAGCAATTGGGAGAATGTTTGCAGCGACATACTTTTACTGGCTCCCACAGCCAAATTGGGATCAGAGTTCCACACAATGCCAACACGTGGTTTGGTTTTGATGCCTAACGTGTTCTGCCATTTATGAACTTTGGCGGGGTCACTGGTGAGATACTGCCTCGGCGCAGGAATGGTCTGCAGCGTGGTCGAAAACGCTAAAGGCAGACTCATCATGGGGCAGTAAAAATCAAACGATGGCAATGCATCGGTGGTAGAAAAAACCTCGGTCACACCGGACAAACTTTGACATAGCGCTACCAATGGGGCTTGAACTTCCAAAAGTACACGCGCTCCCTTGGCGGCAACTAGGGTGGCATAGCGACAAAACTGAATCATGTCACCGAAACCTTGTTCAGCTTGCAACAAAATAGTTTTGCCAGCCAACGGCTCTAGACCCAGCCAAAGCTTGGCTTTGCAGCTTCGGTGGTGTGATTGATAGGATGGTTCGCTCCAGCGCCAATGGTATTCACGCCAGCCACGCTCTAGTTCACCTAAGAGCAGCAAGCACATACCAAAATTCCAGTGCGCACGCGCGTCGTCGGGTTGCACGGCAATGGCCTTTTCATAGTACGCGACAGCTCGTTCGTATTGTTGTGTTTCAAAAAAATAGGTTGCCAAGTTTCCGTGCGCGTCAATCGCTGCATCACCTGCAAGCTCAATAGCTTTCAAGTAATCCTGCGCTGCGGCATCCATGTCACCCAGTGCCCGGCGCACCACGCCGCGATTGTTATAGGCCACCGCTAGCGTTGGTTGAAGCGCTACGGCTTGATCCATATCCACCATGGCATCCGCAGGTCGCTTGAGTGCCAACAGCGCCAGACCGCGATTGATGTATCCAGGGCTTAGATGGGGCGCTAAATTGATCGCGGCATCATATTTTTCGATCGCCTCTGCCATCTGCCCATGGTTTGCCAATGCGATGCCGCTATCCAGCAACTCGGCATAGGCGGTTAACCACTGATCAGCCATGAACTCTCCCGCTTACTTTTTCAACCAAGCTCGCAACTCAGCAACCGAATGCACCACGGCGAGTGGCTGGCACGTGTGCAAAAAATCCGCCTCGTGCGCACCATAGCTCACACCTACCGCATTAACCCCGGCATTGGCCGCCATCTGCAAATCGTGCGTGGTGTCACCCACCATCAACGTGCGAGAACTATCAACACCAAACTCGCGCATCAGCTCTAGCAGCATCTGCGGATGGGGCTTGCCGCGCGTTTCATCGGCCGTGCGCGAGCCATCAAAAAGTGACGCTAGTTTCGCTTGAACGCCGTCCTGCAAGGCGATACTGCGTTGCAAAATATCGTCGAGACCTCGGCGGGATTTGCCCGTCCCCACTGTCACCCAATAGTGCTGACGTTTGAGCTCGGTCAACAGCTCAATCACGCCATCAAACAAACTGATCTCATCCTGTTTGGCAAAAAAATGATGTCGATAACGTTCACCCAGCAGTGGATATTTTTCTTTGGGGACATCCGGTGCCGCATGGGCTAAGGCCTGCATCAAATTCAAGCCAATCACGTGCGATGCTTGCTCGCGGCTAGGCATCGTGCCACCCACATCCACCACCGCAGCTTGTATGCAGTGCGCAATGATGGCCGTCGAATCAAATAATGTTCCATCCCAATCAAAGACGATGAGGTCGTAGGGGCGTGAGGTCGTTGGTTGCATCAGTAGCCTTGTTTCGCGCCCGTGCGCTTGGTTTTAAAAAGTCCCGCCTTTTTCGCGCCCTGCTGGCGAAAGCGCTCGCGCCTTGCGGTCATGGGATCAACCCGCAGCTTGCGCACCAATTCGACCCTGTCACCGGCTTGTAATGTGTAATCCAATCCGACCACTCGCCCCCAGACCGCAATCGACAAGGCTTGCAGGTCAATAGCCTCTGCAAGGCTTACCGGTATTGCCCCCCCAAGCAGGGTGCCTTCCAAAACATCCACACTCAGGCATTCAACAGACCGCTGGGCGGGCGAGTAGCAAATGTCAACCCTCATGCTGCAGCATCAAGCTGTTTCGCACGCTCGACGAAAGCATCGACCAGCGAGCTGGCAATTTTGTCGAACTTGCTGCCAATGGCCATTTGGAGCAGAGCACTTTTCATCTCGTAGTTCAAGTCAAGCGTCACCTTGCAGCCAGGGGGATGACTCCCCTCAATCGGATCAAACGACCATGTACCGCTGAGCGTGGAAAACGGGCCATCTAGCAGCTCCATCTGAACCGCCAAACCACCGTCGCCCTTGCGGATGTGTTGATTTTGCGTGGTGAAATCTTGCTTGAATCCTGCTAGCGCCAAACCAATGGAGGCACGCATACCGTGGGGCGTGCTCTCTATCACGCGAGACTGGCCGCACCACGGCAAGAACTCTGGATAACGTGCCACATCTGTGACCACAGAGAACATAGCCTCTGGGCTATAGCGAATCAAAACCGATTTATGTAAAGATTTCATGAGGTCAATAGAATCAAACGATGGCAACTAAAAAAACCACGTCTCCACAAGACAAAAAAAACGCAGCCAACAATGGAAAAAAGGCTGCGCCTGTCACCAAAATAGCGGATAACAAAAAGGCAATCTTCAACTATTTTATTGAAGAACGCTTTGAAGCGGGCATCGTCCTTGAGGGCTGGGAAGTTAAAGCTGCACGCATGGGCAAGGTGCAGATCACCGACGGCTACATCGTGATCCGAAATGGCGAACTATGGATGATGGGCTGCCAAATCAACCCGCTGCATACCGCCTCCACGCACGTGAGTCCCAACAATGTTCGCAGTAAAAAATTACTGTTGAAAAAAGAGGAAATTAAAAAACTCATCGGCAAAACCGAACAAAAAGGGTACACCTTGGTGGCACTCAATTTGCACTGGAAGAATGGGAAGATTAAATGTGAAATGGCGCTTGCCAAAGGCAAGGCGGATCACGATAAGCGCGACACCATTAAAGACCGCGAAGGCAAACGCGAGGTCGAGCGTGCCATGAAGTCGCGTAATCGCTAAACGGCGAACTCATCCATCAAAAGCTCCTCAGGCGCAAAGCCGGCTTGTAGCCGCGCAGCCATATTCAAAGGTGGCTTGAGGCGCGGGGCATCAAACTCAAGCGCCAACTTTTTGTAGTGCTCAATGGGGCTTAAACCCTCGCGTGCACACAGCCAGCGATACCAACGGTTCCCCACCGCAACGTGGCCGACTTCTTCTCTCAAAATAATGTCCAAGATGTCATCTAAGCGCTTGGCCAAAGTAGCTCCTTCGCCTTTGATTTTTTTGAGCTTGGCTTGCACTAAAGGAGTCGCGTCTAGGCCACGCGCCTCCAGCGTTCTGGGCACCAGCGCCATACGTGCCACCACATCGTGCTGGGTGACTTCGCACATGTGCCACAGCCCATCATGCGCCGGTAAATCCCCGTACCCGTACCCCAGATCGCGCAGCACGGCCTCTAAGAGCTGGAAGTGATGCATCTCCTCGCTGGCCACACGCATCCAGTCTTGGTAATAGTCAAGCGGCATTCCGTCAAAGCGCCACACGGCATCCAGCGCCAAACGGATCGCATTCCATTCAATATGCGCAATCGAATGCACCAGCGCCGCAAAGCCAACTGGCGTATAGATGGAGCGTTTAGGGACGCTCTGGTATGGTACTAGTGGGGGTTGATGCGGCCTTGCGGCATGTTGCTCATCCAGCGTTTTGGCCTTCAAGCGCAACGCCATAACAGAGTCCACTTCGAGCCTATTGTTATGATTCTCGGATTCAGTGTGCATATAGGGTTATTTTTACATGGCCATTTACCAGCTCGACAACCTCATCCCGCAAGTCCACGATTCGGTCTACGTGGCGCAAAGCGCCGAAATCATTGGTGACGTTCATTTGGCTCAGGGTGTATCGATATGGTCTGGCGTGGTGATTCGCGGCGACTCAGAGACGATCCGCATTGGGCAAGGCTCGAACGTACAAGACTTAGCGATGCTGCACGCCGACGAAGGCGTGCCACTGACTATCGGCGAAGGTGTCACGATCGGCCACCAAGTGATGCTGCATGGCTGCACCATTGGGGACGGCTCGCTCATTGGGATTCAAGCGGTGGTGCTCAACAACGCCAAGGTCGGGAAGAACTGTTTGGTCGGTGCTGGCTCCGTGGTCACAGAAGGTGCCGAGTTCCCAGATGGTGCGCTCATCTTGGGTGCACCCGCCAAAGTGGTACGGATGCTCTCCGAGGAACAAATGGCCAGACTACGCGGTGCGGCGCAGCATTACCAAACCAATGGCCCGCGCTTTGCCAAAGGGCTTCGAAAAATACGCGACTAGCGCGAACGATTGAGCACCATGTCTGAATTACACACATTTATCTTTGAAGGTCTCCCGGTTCGTGGTGCTATCGTGCAGCTAACAGACGGTTGGCAAGAGCTACTCCAGCGCAAAGCGCGTCATGCCCAAGAGCATACTGGTCACGACATGGCCGTTCTGCCCTATCCAGACCCGGTACGCAATTTACTAGGCGAGATGACCGCAGCAGCCGTGCTCATGCACAGCAACATCAAATTTAATGGATCGTTGATTGTGCAAATCGTGGGGGGCGAACAAAAAGATGCGAGTCCCGTCAAGCTAGCAGTTGCCGAGGTTCAATCAGACTTCTCGTTTCGCGCCACCGCCAAAGTGGTGCACGATGTCCAAGGGGATGCATCGCTCAGTACGCTTGTCAACGCCTCCCACCAAGCGCGCTGCGCCATCACCTTGGTGCCCCATGCGCAGCTTCAAGGGCCGCAAACTTATCAAGGTATCGTGTCACTCTACGATGAGCGTGGATCAGCCTTTCACTCCTTTGCGCAGGTGCTAGAACACTACATGCTCCAGTCGGAACAGCTGGACACCAAATTGGTACTAGCTGCCAATGCCCACACAGCCGTTGGTATTTTGATTCAGCGCATGCCCATCAAAGGTGAACGCAACCTAGCCGGCACCGCAAACTCAGCCCGCAGCGAAGATGATGCTCTTGGGAAAAATGAAGACTTCAACCGAATTGCCACCTTAACGGCCTCCATCAAACAAGAAGAGCTGCTCACCTTATCGGTAGACGACATCTTGCATCGGCTGTTTTGGAGTGAACCCATTGCACGCTACGCGCCCATGCAACCAGCACCGCACTTTGCTTGCAGTTGCTCACGCGAGCGCGTTGCCAATACCATCCGCAACCTAGGTCAGTCTGAAGCAGAAAAAATGGTGGAAGACAAAAACGGTATCACCGTTAACTGCGATTTTTGCGGGGAGTGGTACCACTTCGACCCCATTGATGCCGCCATGCTCTTTATGCCGGATCACTCAGCATTGCCGCCAAGTCCTCTAGGGGCGGTGCACTAATCATTTTGAGGCGTTCAAATAAGCGGCGCTCGCTGCTTGGATCGTCACAGCAAGCGCACCCCAGCACCCAAGCGTGCGCATTGCCCTCCAGCGGCAAGCTCTCATTTGGCATACTGCACAAAGACTTCGTTGGGTTTGACCATACCAAGCTCAAAACGTGCGCGGTCTTCAATCAAAACCAAGCCCTCTTTTAAGTCGCGGATGTCAATCAACAGCTGCTCATTTTTCCGCTTCGCTGCTTGGTTTTGTTGCTCTTGCCCGGCTAATTTTTGCTCCATCTGCCAAACATGGAACACGCTACCACGCCCCAACCATAGCTGCCCTTGGAACACCACGAGCAGTATCAGCAAGAGATAGGTAGCGACCTTGGAAGCCATACGAAATAAGGCTCGTTGATGCGTTAGCGCAAGTTATAAAACGCTGCGCGACCCGGATAACTCGCAATGTCGCCTAAATCCTCCTCAATGCGCAACAACTGGTTGTACTTGGCCATGCGATCCGAGCGCGATAGCGATCCCGTTTTGATTTGTCCCGCGTTTGTGCCGACCGCAATATCGGCAATTGTGGAGTCTTCGGTCTCGCCGCTACGGTGACTGATTACGGCGGTGTAGCCTGCACGTTTGGCCATTTCGATGGCGGCAAACGTTTCTGTCAATGTGCCGATTTGATTGATCTTGATGAGGATGGAGTTGGCAATCTTTTTATCGATGCCTTCCTTCAAAATTTTGGTGTTAGTGACAAACAAATCGTCACCCACAATTTGTACCTTGCTAGCCAGTCGATCCGTGACCACCTTCCAGCCGTCCCAATCGCCCTCGGCCATCGCGTCTTCAATGCTGATGATCGGGTACTTATCGACCCACGTGGCCAACATGTCCGTCCACTCCTGCGCGGTAAGCGACAAGCC
>CAZAIW010000114.1:0-7128 GCA_964485285.1 uncultured Burkholderiaceae bacterium
GCCGCCCGCTGCACGTCATCGAAGGCCCGCTGATGGACGGCATGAACGTGGTGGGTGATTTGTTTGGCCAAGGCAAGATGTTCTTGCCGCAAGTGGTCAAGTCCGCCCGCGTGATGAAGCAAGCGGTGGCGCACCTCGTGCCCTACATCGAAGAAGAAAAACGCTTGCAAGCCGCTGCGGGCCAAGACGTGAAAGCCAAGGGCAAGATCGTCATGGCCACGGTCAAAGGCGATGTGCACGACATTGGCAAAAACATCGTCACCGTGGTCTTGCAGTGCAACAACTACGAAGTGGTCAACATGGGCGTGATGGTGCCCTGCCACGAAATTTTGGCCAAGGCCAAAGAAGAGGGCGCAGACATCATTGGCCTGTCAGGCCTCATCACGCCGTCGCTGGAAGAAATGCAATACGTCGCAGGCGAGATGCAAAAAGACGACTACTTCCGCAGTCGCCACATGCCGCTGATGATTGGTGGTGCCACCACCAGCCGCGTGCACACCGCCGTGAAGATTGCGCCGCACTACGACGGCCCCGTGGTCTACGTGCCCGATGCCTCGCGCAGCGTGAGCGTGGCGCAAGGCTTGCTGTCCGACCAAGCTGCCAACTACATTGCCGAGCTGAACGCTGACTACGCCAAGGTGCGCGAGCAACACGCTAACAAAAAGCAAACGCCGCTGCTCACCTTGGCCGAGGCGCGCGCCAACGCCGCACAAGTGAGCTTTGACCACTACACCCCCGCGAAGCCAAAGTTCATAGGCCGTCGCGTGTTCAAAAACTTCGACCTCGCCGAGTTGGAGAAATACATCGACTGGGCCCCGTTCTTCCAAACCTGGGATTTGGCAGGCCCCTTCCCCGCCATCTTGGACGACGCGGTGGTGGGCGTGGAAGCCAAGAAGGTCTACGCCGACGGTCAAGCGATGCTGAAAAAAATCATCGCCAACCGCTGGCTCACCGCCAACGCCGTGGTCGGCTTGTACCCCGCGCAGCGCGTGGGTGATGACATCGTGCTCTACGCCGACGAAACCCGCCAACAGCGGGTGATGACGTGGCATGGCTTGCGCCAACAAACCGTCAAGCCCAACAACAACCCCAACCGTTGCCTGTCCGACTTTGTGGCCGACCAAACCCAAGCCGCTGATTACGTAGGCCTCTTCGCCGTGACCGCAGGACTCGGTGCAGAGAAACAAGAAAAGCGCTTCATAGCCGCGCATGACGACTACTCCGCCATCCTCTTCAAAGCCCTGGCCGACCGTTTGGCCGAAGCCTTTGCCGAGTGCCTGCACCACCGCGTGCGCACCGACTTGTGGGGCTACGCCGCAGCCGAGGCCTTGAGCAACCCAGACCTCATCCAAGAAAAATACCAAGGCATTCGCCCAGCACCCGGCTACCCCGCTTGTCCTGACCACAGCGCAAAGCTTGCCATGTTTGCGCTGCTGCAATGCGACGAGATCGACATGGGCCTGACCAGCAGCTTGGCCATGACCCCGGCGGCGAGTGTGAGTGGTTTTTACTTGGCGCACCCCGACGCGACCTACTTCAACGTGGGCCGCATTGGTGAGGATCAGGTGCAAGACTTGGCGCAGCGCCAAGGCGTGGCAGTGAAGGACTTGGCGCGTTTGCTTGCGCCGAATTTATGACCATCACTAAACGCCAATTTCTTTGGGCAGGTGCTGCTGGGCTGCTTGCACTTGCCGCAGGGGTGATAACCGCTACCCAGCAAAGCCGTCAAAGCAACATCACCAAAGGCAACAAAAGCACTCAAAACGCAGTCCTGACGGGTGCTGACAAGCTGTGGGAACTGACGTTTGACACACCCAGCCAAAAGCCACTCGTCATGGCTCAGTTGAAAGGAAAACCACTGCTCATTAACTTCTGGGCAACTTGGTGCGCGCCTTGTGTTGAAGAGATGCCTAGGCTCCAGCAGTTTTATCAAGCCCAAATAGGTCATAGCGCTAAAAGATTTGAATTACTGGGTATTGCGGCTGATAAAGCAGAATCTGTCGTTAAATTCTTAGAGAAGACCCCCGTTACGTTCCCGATCACCCTTGCCGGATTTGATGGCATTGCCCTCAGTCAATCACTGGGAAACACCCAAGGTGGATTGCCCTACTCGATCTTACTAGACGAAAAAGGCGCCCTTTTGTTTAAAAAAGAAGGGCAATTAACGTCAGATGATCTAAAAATGATCAAAAACTTACTCGTCCCGTCTTAGATAGAATGTCGTTATCGCTTTTTGGGAGTTATCCATGGATTTAAGAAAAATTAAAACGCTGATTGATTTGGTGTCCGAGTCAAATATCGCTGAGTTAGAGATCACCGAGACCGAGGGTACAGTACGCATCGTTAAAAGTGCTCCGGTCCATGCGGCTCCTGCGGCGGCTCAGGTTCACTACACCAACGCACCCGTACTAGCTACGCCAGCAGCAGTCACTGCGGCACCTACGGCACCGTCAGACGCGCCGCCCGCCACCTCTGCAGCAGAAGCCGCCAGCAGCAACCACATCCTCAAGTCACCGATGGTCGGCACGTTTTACGCCACACCTAGTCCAGATGCAAAACCGTTTGTGTCGGTTGGCGACACAGTCAAGCAAGGGCAAACGGTCTGCATTATTGAGGCCATGAAAATTTTGAACGAGATCGAAGCCGACCAATCCGGCACCATCGTCAAAATGCTTGCCGAAAATGCCCAAGGCGTTGAATTTGGTCAGCCGCTGTTTGAAATTGCAACCAGCTAGGCGTGACACATGGCTATGCTTAAAAAGATTTTGATCGCCAATCGGGGCGAAATTGCCTTGCGCATCCAACGCGCTTGCCGCGAAATGGGTATCCGCTCCGTGGTGGTGTACTCGGAAGCTGATCGCGATGCCAAATATGTCAAACTGGCTGATGAGGCGGTTTGCATTGGCCCTGCACCGTCTAGCAAAAGCTATCTCTCGATGCCGGCCATCATTGCAGCGGCAGAAGTCACCGAAGCCGACGCGATCCACCCGGGCTACGGTTTTTTTAGCGAAAACGCAGATTTTGCAGAGCGTGTCGAGCAAAGTGGTTTTGTCTTCATTGGCCCCACCGCCGAGTCGATTCGCATGATGGGTGACAAGGTATCGGCCAAGCAAGCCATGATTAAAGCGGGCGTGCCGACCGTACCGGGCTCACCCGGCGCGCTGCCAGACGATCCTGCGGTTATTAAAAAAATAGCTAAACAAGTGGGCTACCCGGTGATCATTAAAGCATCGGGCGGTGGTGGTGGACGCGGTATGCGCGTGGTTCATAACGAGGCCGCCTTGATCAACGCCGTGCAAATGACCAAGGTTGAAGCGGGCGCTGCGTTTAATAACCCCGAGGTTTATTTAGAAAAGTTCCTACAAAATCCGCGTCATATTGAAATTCAAATCATTGCTGATCAGCATAAACACGCGGTCTGGCTAGGCGAGCGCGATTGCTCCATGCAACGCCGCCACCAAAAAATTATTGAGGAAGCGCCAGCGCCCGATATTCCACGCAAGCTGATTGAAAAAATTGGTGAGCGCTGTGCTGCGGCGTGCCGCAAAATCAACTACCGTGGCGCGGGTACTTTCGAGTTTTTGTACGAAGATGGCGAGTTCTATTTCATCGAGATGAACACGCGCGTGCAAGTCGAGCACCCCGTGACGGAATGGGTGAGCGGTGTTGACATTGTGCGCACGCAAATCATGGTGGCAGCGGGCGAGCCACTTCCGTTCGCACAAAAGCATATCCGTCAAGAAGGCCATGCCATCGAAGTGCGCATTAACGCCGAAGACCCCTACAACTTCATCCCCTCACCCGGAAAAATCACCATGTGGCATGCGCCGGGTGGTCCTGGTGTACGGGTTGACTCTCACGTCTACACCAACTATACGGTTCCGCCCTACTATGACTCGATGATTGGCAAAATCATTGTGTACGGTCGCACGCGCGAGATCGCCTTGGCACGTATGCGCACCGCACTGGCTGAAACCGTGGTCGAGGGCATCAAAACCAATATCCCGCTGCACAAGGATTTGATGGATGACGCGCGGTTTATTCAGGGTGGAACCAACATCCACTATTTAGAAGAGTGGTTAGCCCGACGCGCCAAGACAAACCATGTTTGAGCTGAGCTTGCTCTGCCCCGAAGCGCAAGTCGCCATCATCGGCGATGCGGTGATGGAGCTGGGCGCACTCAGCGTATCCGTCGAGGATGCTGATGCGGGCACCGAGGCCGAACGCGCCCTGTTTGGCGAACCCAATATGCCCATTGAGCACTCCGCTTGGGAACACTCGCGCGTTGTGGCACTCTTTTCTGAAGAAGTCTCTGCGCAGCAAGCCTTGTCCATATTGAGTCTGCAAGATTTTTTTGAGGGCAGTCGTGTGCTGGGCATCAGCGTCGTCCCCGATCAAGACTGGGTTCGTATCACCCAATCACAATTTGAGCCCGTTGCCATTACCCACGACTTTTATATCGTGCCAACATGGTGCGAGCCACCGGCGGCGGCTCATCAACTCATCCGCCTTGATCCCGGCCTAGCCTTTGGCACCGGCACCCATCCCACCACGCGCATGTGCCTCAAATGGATTGCCACAAAAGGCTCTGAGCACCGCTTGTTGGGACGCACCTTGGACTATGGATGTGGCTCTGGTATTTTGGCCATTGCAGCAAAAAAATACGGAGCCTCTTGGGTCGATTCGGTGGACATTGATCCGGCAGCGGTTACCGCCTGCATTGCAAACGCTGTCGCCAATCAGGTCTCCATGAACACGGGCTTACCCGATGTGGCTTCGGGTCACTATGACACGGTTATCGCTAACATTTTGGCATCCCCGCTCAAAGTACTAGCCCCCCTACTTTGCGGTCACATTGCACCCGATGGTCATCTCATTTTGGCTGGTATTTTGGAACGCCAAACCGAAGAGCTCACACAAGCCTATGCGCCCTATGTGACGCTGCAAGTGCTTGATTCGATGGACGGCTGGGTGCTGATGGGCGCATGAGTTTAGTGGTCACCTGTCCCAGCTGCGGTACCGTCTTTACGATGGTGCGCGAACAACTAGAGGCCTCTGAGGGGCGTGTTCGCTGTGGTCACTGCATGGAGGTTTTTGATGCGCAGGCTCAGCTCACTGAGCTAGGTGAACGCCGGTACGAACCCACGCGCGCGCTGGGCAACACCGAACACGCCAACAACATTGACTCCTCTCACATGCCCGCCGCTCTCCCAACTCCCGAGGATGATTTGAGTTTTGTTCGTCTTGCAAAAAGAGACCAGCTGTGGCGGCATCCGCTGATTCGCGTACTACTCATCACGCTTGCTGTTGCACTGCTTGGGTTACTAGGTGTGCAATGGGCTCACAGCGAACGCGAGCGATTTGTTCAGCTCTTTCCACATCAAGCCGGGTGGATGAAAAAGCTGTGCGATGTGTGGTCATGCACGCCACCCGTGCGTCGTCAAATCAATGGTTGGTTAATTGAAAACTCTAGCTTCCAAAAGGAAGGAACTCAAGCTTTTCGCTTGAGCGCAACACTTAAAAACACAGCCGCCAACACGCTCTTGATCCCCCACATCGAGCTATCACTTTTAGACTCTAGCGAAGCATTGCTGGTACGCTACGTCATTGCGCCCGATCAAACAGCCGCATCACCAACGGAAGTCCGACTACCTGCAGGAGCGGAGCGTTCTTCTAGTTGGCTCATCACACCTCAAACCAGCAAAGCACAATTGAACACCAAGGACATTGTGGGCTATCGTTTGGTACTTTTTTATCCCTAACACTGAAAGGAACAACATCGCATGGCCTCCCTTATTTGTGGCTCACTTGCCTTTGACAACATCATGCGCTTTGAAGGCCGTTTTGCCGAGGCTATTCTTCCCGATCAGCTGCACAAACTGAGCGTCTCTTTTTATGTTCCTCACTTAAAAAGAGAGTTTGGCGGCTGCGCTGGCAACATTGCCTACAGCCTACATCTGCTGGGGGGCAAAGCGCTTCCGATGGCTACCGTTGGTCATGATGGGGCAGACTACCTCACACGCTTTCAACATTTGGGCATTGACACCACTTGGATAAAAACGATTCCTCATGCGGTGACCGCGTTAGCCATGATCATGACGGACAACGATAACAACCAAATTACGGCTTTTCATCCGGGTGCCATGGCTCATGCACATGAGTCTCTGATCGAGGCGCATCCCGATATTCAACTGGGGATCATCTCGCCTGATGGTCGCCAAGCGATGCTGGATCACGCCCAGCAATTTGCCGCAGCCAACATTCCATTTGTCTTTGACCCAGGCCAAGGCTTGCCGATGTTCAGTGGCGATGAGTTAAAGCACTTCATCCAACTAGCCACATGGGTCACCGTCAATGATTACGAGGCACAACTGCTGTCAGATCGCACCGGTTGGAGCTCCCAAGAGATCGCGGCTCACGTCAAAGGCTATGCCATCACGCTGGGAGAGAAAGGTGCCGAGGTTTGGGAAGGCGGTAGTGCCGTGCTTGTACCGCCCGTACTGGCCAGTACCGTGGTTGACCCCACAGGCTGCGGTGACGCCTGGCGCGGCGCATTGCTATTTGGACTTGAGCAGGGTTGGTCTATGGCACGCTGCGCAGCACTGGGCAACCAAGTTGCCGCCATCAAAATTGCCCATGCAGGCGGGCAAAACTACAACCTAAACGACCTCTCCATCTCAATGGACAAATGAGGGGGAAAGAAAAAACCCACAAACGTGACCACCATTTGGCCATCGATTGTGGGCTTTAGACTTCAGGAAGTCTGCGTGCAGCTTAAGGCTTAGCAGCCGTTGGGAAAGGCCAAGCAGCTTGTGGGCTGATCGTGGTCTTTGCCGCAGGCTTAGCGGCGGGCTTTTTTGCTGCAGGCTTAGCCGCTGCTTTCTTCGCTGGTGCGGCTTTCTTGGCCGGTGCTGCTTTTTTAGCAGGAGCCTTTTTAGCGGCTACTTTTTTAGCTGGTGCTGCCTTTTTAGCAGGCGCAGCTTTCTTAGCAGCTACTTTTTTAGCCGGTGCTGCCTTCTTAGCAGGTGCTGCCTTTTTAGCGGCTACTTTTTTAGCTGGTGCTGCTTTTTTAGCAGGTGCCGCTTTTTTAGCAGCTACTTTTTTAGCCGGTGCTGCCTTCTTAGCAGG
>CAZAIW010000115.1:0-7116 GCA_964485285.1 uncultured Burkholderiaceae bacterium
CTGGTAACGGTGACACCAAGCTGAATGTGGCTGGGTTGCAGCAACCGCTTGACCGACGAACGATCCTCCGTTTTCACATTCAAATTTTGAAGGATTCTTTGGTTGCACCAGCCGCGAGCTTAGCGGCTAACCATTTTGGTGGCTTACCTCGACCTGTCCACGTCTGGCCTGTTTCGTTATCCCGATATTTGGGAGCGACGGCTGCTCGTTTGTCGGTGGACGATTTTTTGATTCCCTTTTTGGCCTTGGCTGGTTTTTCGGTTTTGGCTTTGACTGCTCCTGCACTGCCTTTTGCGGATTGGGGGACAAGACCAAGGTCGGCATACCCTAAGCTATACAGACTAACGAGTCGTTTAATCTCTTTAATCGCTGCAGCCATCGCTTGCTTGCGCATAGCATCCGCTTGTTTTTGTAAGTCGACTATCTGTTGTTGAATTTGCTCGAATGTTTGCATATATATCAGTCCTATGAAGTTGATGAATTAATCGCCTTGATCCGACGGCTGTAAAATTTGAACGATTTCACGCCAGCAGTATAACGCACAAATGACTAGCCCTAAAAATAACCCCACAAATCCAAATAATAAACGATTGGGAAAGACGGGGTCGACTGACGTGTAAATAGACTCTAATGTCTTTAATTTTTGCGTCATGGGAGGCTCAAGAGCTGCAGCTAAGTCGATAGCTGCTCTACGAGCTTCGCGCAATAAATTTTGTTTACTCTGAAGTTCATAGAGAATAAGCGCTGACTCGGAGGGTGATTTATTTGAAAGCCCATTGCTTGCAATTTTTCGCCTTAATTCAATGTCAATCTTTTCCATTTCTTGAGTCGCCTCTTGCTGTGAGGCCAATTGCACTTGTAATTGTTTTTTGCGCCCACTTGCCAGCTCTTCTTGTGAGCGCGCTAATTGATCAATAATCGCTTGCAAGCATATGCGTGTTTGCTCTTGCCCTTTAGCTGTGTAACTAATAGTCGTCAAATCAGTTGTTGTCTTGACGATGCTAACTTTTATGACTTTACTTAATTTTTCGGCTGCATCATGACTGCTAAGAGAGCAAGTTGCTAATATCGCATCGGTATAAAAGCGAGGTGAAGATAGTCGGGTAAGTGTTTGTGTATTCGTCTCGACTTCCCAACGCCCTAGGGCTTGTCCTTGTCCTTGTCCAATTTGTCCCACCGTCGCACTGCGAACGGTCACTTTAGCTTCAAATTTTTCGGGCAGCAAGTAAGAAATTCCTAATGCAAGTGAAATGCTCACAGCGAGAATGCTGACGAAGTAGCGCCATTTTTGTTGAATTTTTTGAAGTAACATCTTTATGAGTTCGTTTGGTTACCCACCCAATCCATGGATGGACTTTCTTTAACATAGCCATCGACCAGTTGGGATAGTATATTCCGGATCGAGGAAACGTTATTGTGAGCAATATCAGTGCGTATATGCTCAAGGTATGTTTGCAGCTCTTGCCATTTTATGAAGCTCTCCGATGCTTTCATGATTTTCGGATGCTCGCTTGGTTCTGGGTTATTTCCAATTAACAGTTCTTCGTAGAGTTTTTCGCCAGGGCGTAGTCCCGTGATTTCAATAGCGATCTCCATCGGATTTTCCGGTTTCTCTCCGGGATTGATGTCGCGGGCAGTAAATCCAGATAACTCAATCATCCGGCGCGCTAAGTCTGCTATTTTGATAGGTTCCCCCATGTCAAGGACAAATACCTCACCGCCTTGTGACATGGCGGCTGCTTGAATCACTAATTGAGCTGCCTCTGGAATCGTCATAAAGTATCGTGTGACTTCGGGGTGTGTGAGGGTGACGGGGCCTCCCTGTTTGATCTGGTTGCGAAACAGGGGGACAACGGAGCCAGAAGAATCCAAAACGTTGCCAAATCGCACCATAGAAAAAGTGGTTCTCTGTGACTCCGATGCAAGCGCTTGTAGCACCAACTCAGCCATGCGCTTGCTTGCACCCATCACGTTGGTTGGGCGGACTGCCTTATCGGTGCTAATCAATACAAAATTTTGCACCCCCGAAGCGATAGCTGCTTGTGCTGTCTGCAAGGTGCCCAATACATTGGTTGCGATGCCTTCGCAAACGTTGTGCTCGACCATTGGGACATGTTTGTATGCGGCGGCATGGTAGACCGTGTGAGGCTTCCATGCTGCAAAAATGGCGTGTAGGCGTGTATCGTCACGTACATTGGCTAAAAGCGGAATGATTTGTGTAGGTGATGCGGGTTCTTTCTTAGAGAGTAATTCTTGATGAATGGCATATAAGTTGTATTCGCTGTGATCCAGTAGTAGTAAATGACTAGGACGCTGCTTGAGTATTTGTCTGCATAACTCACCGCCAATACTGCCACCGGCTCCAGTGACACAAATTATTTTGTGAATAATTTGTTGACTCATCAATACAGGGTTAGGTGCGATGGCAGCACGTCCAAGCAGATCGTCAACCTCTAATTCGTGAATATCGCCCAAGGAAACAGCGCCGCTGGCTAAATCAGTCAAACTGGGAAGGGAGCGAATGTGCAGACCTTTTCGTCGTAAGGATTCGACTATTTCAAGTCGCCGCAGTTTACTCACCGAAGGTAGTGCCAAAAGGACGCTTTGCACATGCTCTTGAGCCATCAACTTATCTAACTCTGAAGGCGAATAAACCCGCCAGCCATTGATTGTTTTCCCCTGCAAACTGTTGTCATCATCAATGAATCCGAAGATGCGATAGTGTCGGGCGTGATTGAGCGCATGCGCGATTTGAATACCAGCAGCTCCGGCACCATAAATCAGAAAACTCTCTGTCGATGCGCGGCGCGATGCTGCACTTTCTACATTCAACCAAAAGCGAATGAGTGCGCGGCTGGTGGCGATAAAAATTAAATAAAGGAGCGGTTGCAATAGTCCAATAGACCGTGGTACCCCTTCGGGGCGCGTCAACAAAATGAGCAAGAAGAAAGCTCCGCCATATATCACAACGGCTTTGGCGATGGCCTGTAGGGCAAAGAGTCCGGTGTAACGAATAACGGCGCGGTAAAGACCAAAATGAATAAACAAAGGAGCCGCTAGCAATGGTGCCACCACAAACATGAGCTTTTGGGTGGTAGCGACTGGCCAGAAGAATAAATCAAAGCGCAGTGAAAAAGCCAGCCAAAGTGTAAGCCAAGCAGCTATGACATCAAGCGCGATGGCTAAACTTTGTTTGGTAAGGCGCGGGAGATTGCGAAAGTGATGTTGCATATTTGTTGACGATATTTTGGATCAATGAGAAACACTATCGCGTTGAACGACTTTTACAACAGTCAACCACAATATTTTCATATCAAGCCAAAGACTTTTTCTATTTAAGTATTCTTTATCCAGCGCCACCTTTTGTGGAACAGTCAGTTCATCTCGACCATTGACCTGCGCCCACCCTGTCAGTCCGGGTCTCAACTTGTGTATGTTGTACTGCGTTCGCAATGTAATCAAATCATCTTGGTTAAACAATGCTGGGCGTGGGCCCACAAAGCTCATATCGCCAATCAAGATACTCCACAACTGCGGCAATTCGTCCAAGCTGCTTCGACGCAAAAATGAACCAATAGGTGTGAGGTGCGACTGAGGATCTGCCAACAAGTGCGTCGCGACAGCAGGTGTCCCAACGCGCATGCTGCGAAACTTCGGCATACTAAAAATCTCGTTATATCGCCCCACGCGGTTTGACCAATACAGCACGGGCCCCTTAGAGGTCACGCGCACAGCCAAGGCGACCAACACAATCGGTAGCAGCAACACGAGGGTTGCGAATAAGCCTAGAACTAAATCAAATAATCTTTTCATTGCATTGCCCGTTTCAGTCCTTCTTCCACTGTCTGCGGTGGTACCCAGCCCAGCAAGCGGCGCGCCTTTGAAATATCGACTTGCAAATTGCCGCACAAACGCTCCACAGCATCGCCCTTTCCCAACAAACGCGCGAGTGCCTGCAATGCCCACACAGGCACAGGTAGCAAACGCGCCGACACACCTGCGGCTTGCGCCATGCCGCGCACCAACTCGGTCGTCGACAAGTCATGCCCATCGCTGACCAAGAACGTCTCGTTCGCAGCATTGGGATGTGTGGCGCAAGTGATGATGAAGTCCACCAAATTGTCTAGCGATACCAAGCTGCGTTGGTTGTGGACAGCGCCAAGGGGCAGTGGCCATCCACGCTTGACGGCTTTGGTGAGTGAGGCGAAGTTCGCCTTGACACCGGGGCCATACACCAAGGGCGGACGGATGATGACGAGCTCCATGCCTGTTTCCAGAGCAATCGCCTTTAACACTTGTTCAGCCTCATGTTTACTCTGCCCATATGCATCTTGCGGCATGGGTTCATCAATCTCACCAAACGCTTGGGCGTTTTTCGTCGACTCGCCATTGACCTTTACTGAGCTGATATAGACAAATCGTTTAACCCCCGCAGCGGCAGCTTGTCGCGCCAGATCGCGCGTGATGTCCACGTTCACACGTCGGAACTCGGACAAGGGGTCGGCCGCACGGTCATGCATTACATGCGCACGTGCGGCCAAATGAATAACAACATCAACACCCGCCAACTCAACAAAACCACATGCCAAATCAGTGCGGGAAACGCGATGCACGACGTGAGAATCCAGTCGCCGAAGCAGCCCCTGCCCCACAAAACCAGTCCATCCGGTCATTAAAAATCGAGTTGAATCTATACAGCTCATGACGGAGGCCTCATAAATTCAAGTGCCTTCAGGGGGTAGCGCAGTAACATCTTGAGCCAGTTCGTAGCAATTCCATTAGCGCGACATGCACGTATCATTTCTTGATTCAGCAATAAGGTGGCGCGTAACCCACTGGTACTGATACCGCCTAGTTGCATGCGAACCAATGACTCCGGTAAATGTCGGTGATGCAAGCCTGATTTTGTAAACAACCTAGCTATAAATTCAAAATCACCCGCAATGCGATAGTCTGTTTTAAATAGGCCGTAACGGTCAAACAAACTTTTGCGCACGAACAAGGCTGGATGGGCGGGCATCCAGCCCCAGCCGAGTCGATTGACCGAAAAGCGCCCGGAGTTATAACGCCTCACAATTTTTCCTTCATCGTTTTGATGGAAAAATTCCACATCACCGTACAAGGCATCCAGCTGCTCAGTTTGCATACAAGCTGCCACACGCGATATTACTTGCTCGTCTTTGTAGTAGTCATCAGCATTTAAAAAAGCAATCACGTCTCCAGTTGCCAATTCAATGCCTTTATTCATCGCGTCATAAATGCCATTGTCTTTTTCGGACAACAACTTAGCGATATGTTTTCCATGTTCTGCAATCACAGCGAGCGTGTCGTCTGTTGAGCCACCATCAATGATGATGTGCTCCAGATCTGCGTGTGTTTGCGTCGCCACGGATGCAAGCGTGTGCTTAATTGTTTTTGCTGAGTTGTAGCAAGCGGTGATGACTGATATTTTCATTTTTTTCTCACACTCAACGTCATAAGTTTTGCAAATTCATCTGCAAAAATTTTTGTATCAAACTCCGCTTGCCTTGCTGCTTCGATATTCATTTGCATGCGCACAGACTCATCCAGCGGCTGGAATTTACTCAAGATATTGGCCAATTGCTGCGGCGATGTCATATCGAAGAAATATGCGTTTTGGCTTTGTTCCTGATGCACACGCAATGACGACAAAATCATGGGCGTTCCCATGGCTTTAGCTTCCTCAACTGTCGTGCTCCAACCCTCAAATGTGGAAGGGTTGATCAAAGCAGCGCACGAGCGCATCAATGCAGCAATATGTTCGTGAGGAATCAAACCCAGCAAACGAAAATTCTCTCTCAACCCACTCGAATCAATTAAATGCATCAAGCTAGGAAAATAATCCGCGTCACGTGGGTCCATTTGTTTACCAGTAGCTGCGATCACCAAATCGCGCCCTTGTTTTTTTAACAATCCCAAAGCGCGTATGACGCACTCGTGGTTTTTGTGTTTCCAAAACTGATTGGGTAAAAAGAAGAAATGCGTGGGTAAGCCATAAGCATCTGCAATTATTCTCGCCGTTTGAAAGTCCATCCCCCGCGTTGCAGGCACAGCAAAACGCACGACATGTGTGCGAGTGCGCGTACTTGGATAGAACCGCTCGCAATCTTGCTGGGCATCGTTGCTACTTAGCATGATGTGGCGACCACTTCCTATTTGGGCTCTAAATCCAAGCTCACGCTTCCAATAAGTTTTGAAATCAAACAGGTGTTTTAAATAACGGTGTTGAAAATCTGGGATCCACGCAACCGCTGGCACAGGAAACCTCCAACCGTAATACTGTGCTGGCTCGAACACCACATCAATTGCATTATTAAAAAATACGTTTGCTGCGGCTTGATCGACTCCAAGGAGTATGGCTTGTCGTAAACGCGCTCCTTTCATCGCTTCGTTAAATACTTGATCGAAAACGACTTGAACTCCCGTAAACGCTTGAAAAGGAAGCGCGTCCTCCTCGCTCATATCCATCCCGAAAAATACAACCGACTGCACACGATCCGCAGCGTGGTTTGACAATGCACGAACCAGATTTAACAAATAGTTATATCCACCTGTCCAGTTCTTCCCACCGATTAATGTGAATGCAATACGAATCACATCAGCCCCTTGCTGCATGAGATTGAAACCAACGAACATAGTCTTCTAAGCCTTGTTCCGCAGGAATTTCCCACTGAAATCCAAGCGATTGAAGGCGCGAAGCGTTTGCAATCAAACTAAATGGGTCGCCTGGGCGAGAATTACCAGAAAATTCAAGAGAAATAGGTTGATCTATGTTTTTGAGCCGCATCCATTCCTGTACTAACATCGTTGCAATATCTCGCACAGTTAGCGCACGCCCCGTCCCGACATTGTAGGTTGGAACATCTTTATTTGCAAATGCCATCAAACTCACCAGTGCCCGACTGACATCGCGTACATCAGTCCAATCACGCAACTCATTTCCTGAACCACCCATCACCAATTTCGTAGCATCTTTATCTAAGCGCGTACAAATATCCCAAAGTAATTGCTTTTTTAATTCAGACCCAAATACAGAAAATAAGCGCGCCACAACAATGGGTAATCCATAGGTATTGCCATATGAACGACAAAGCG
>CAZAIW010000116.1:0-7095 GCA_964485285.1 uncultured Burkholderiaceae bacterium
CAGGTGCACTGCCTGCGTTTATCACCCATTCAACTTTTACACCGCAGCGCGAACTAAAAACTCCAGAAGAGCGCCAAGAGCAGCGTCGTCTGCAAATACTGGAAGGTGTCAGCCTCAAAGAGTGGTGGTTGTGGGAGATGCTGACCACGCCCCATCCGCTGGCCGAGCGCATGACGCTTTTTTGGCACAACCACTTTGCCACGTCGCAGCAAAAAGTGGTTCGCTCGCTGGCCATGTGGCAGCAGCATCAACTGCTGCGCAGTCATGCGCTGGGCAGCTTTGTCACGATGTTGCACGGCATCGTGAAAGACCCTGCCATGCTGCATTACCTAGACAACGCCAACAGCCGAAAAGAAGCACCCAACGAAAATTTGGCACGCGAATTGTTTGAACTCTTCACATTGGGCGAAGCCAGTGCCAGCAAGGCCTACAGCGAGCGCGACATCAAAGAGGCGGCGCGTGCCTTGACCGGCTACAGCGTAGAGCCCGAGACGGGTGCTTTTGTTTTTAGAGCGCGCATTCACGACACGGACGATAAAACCATCTTTGGACAGACGGGCAATTTTGATGCTGAAGACCTTGTTAAATTGATTGTGGCCAAGCCGCAAACCGCAAGGCATTTGGTGACTAAATTGTGGCTCGAGTTTGTCTCGCCAACACCGAACGCGGCGCAGGTCAACAAAGTCGCCAATGCCTTTTTGCGAAGCGGATACGACATCAGCGTGGCACTTCAAGCACTCTTACTTGGTGACGAATTTTGGGCTGCCAACAATCGCGGCAGCTTGATCAAATCGCCCCTTGATTTATTGGTGGGCGTGGCGCGGCAATTTCAGTTTGCCGTGTCAACGCCCGAGGTACTCATAAACCGTGCGGCGGCGCTGGGGCAAAACTTGCTCATGCCGCCTAACGTGAAAGGCTGGCCGGGCGGCACGGCTTGGATTAACGCGACAACGCTGCTGGAGCGCAAGCGAACGACAGAGCAAATTTTCTCGATTGGTAACGCGATGAATGCGTCCAGCCTAGGTTGGTCGTTTGATCGGGAGCGCTTTTTAAATCAATATGGGGCGACATCGGAGCGCGAGCCGGATGCTGCTGCAAAAGTCAAGCTCGCGCAGGCTATGCTGGCGACCGGTCAGGTGACGCACGCTGTTCCTGAAGGAGCGGTTGGTTCGGCCTACATCAGGGCGCTCACGCTCGACCCCGTTTTTCAACTCAAGTAAGCCACTCCAACAAGGACGCATCATGCAGCGCAGACACTTTTTTGACACTTCAGCAAAAATCATGCTTGCAGGCCATATGGGTATTGGGCTGCTGGGCATGCCTTTGGCAAGCCTTGCTCAGCCTGGCTTGCAGGGCGCATTTTTTAAAAACTCGCTAAAAGGGCGTGTTCTCATCTTGGTGGAGCTCAAAGGCGGCAACGACAGCTTGAACACTCTCATTCCTTATGCTGATGCTGCATACGCGCAGTTACGCCCCAGCATTGGAGTGAAGCCAGAGGATGTGATCCGCATCGACAGCAAACAGGGTTTGCATCCAGCGTTGGCACCCTTGGTGCCTGTGTGGGAGAAGGGCGAGTTGGCGATGGTTCAAGGACTTGGATACCCCGACCCCAATTTGTCGCACTTTCGCTCTATCGACATTTGGAACACGGCCTCCTCATCCAAAGAGTACTTGCCCGATGGATGGGTCACCCGAGCACTGCACGCAGGCTTGCAGCCCCATACGGGCAAAGCTTTTACCAGCGAGGGCGTGTTGGTTGGTGTGAACGAGCAAGGCCCGCTGGCCGGAGCCGAAGCGATCACGCTGCGACAAACCGAAACTTTTGTGAACCAGTCCAGACTGGCCATGCCTGCGGTGCAGGAGTCGAATGCGTCGCTAGCGCACATTTTGGGTGTGGAGCGTGCCATCGTGGATGCTGCCAACGGCTTGCGCGGCGAGCGCTACGCATTCAAGACGGCGTTCCCCAATGGCGGATTTGGGCAGTCGGTACAAACCGCTGCGCAAATCGTGGCAGGGCAGCGCGGTAGAGCGGGGGTTCCGGTGATGGTGCTCAGTCACGGTAGTTTCGATACGCACGTCAATCAACCGGGCAATCACGCCAATTTGCTTAAACAACTGGCCGAGGGCTTGGCCGCTTTGCGCAGCGCCTTGCAAGAGGTGGGCTGCTGGGATAACTGCTTGGTGATGACGTATTCCGAGTTTGGCCGCCGTGCTCGGCAAAACCAAAGCAATGGAACCGATCACGGCACGGCTGCCGCGCACTTTGTGATGGGGGGTGCGGTGCGTGGCGGACTGGTGGGTCAAGCGCCCGATTTGACGCGCTTAGACGGCGCACAAAACCTGATCTACACCACCGACTTTCGGCAGCTGCAAGCTACTGTGGCTAAGGCTTGGTGGGGCATCAACCCCGAGCGCGTGGTGCGCGGCAAGTTTGATCAACTGCCGCTTGTGCGTAGCGGGTAGGTGTCTATGTCCTCAAACCGTGGGTGTTTGTCCAATTTCAAAGTTGGAGAGCTTCTCTAGCGCTCGCACCATCGCCGAGTGATCCCAAGCGGCTCCGCCATGCGCCACGCAAGCGCTGAGCAGTTGTTGGGCTGTGGATGTGGCGGGTAAAGCCAAGCCCAAACTCTTTGCCGAGCTCAGGGCAAGGTTCAAATCTTTTTGATGCAGTGCAATGCGAAAACCTGGATTGAAGGTGCGCTTGACCATGCGCTCGCCGTGCACTTCTAAGATGCGCGATGTGGCCAGTCCGCCCATGAGTGCCTCACGCACTTTGGCCGGATCAGCGCCCGCGCGCGCGGCGAACAGCAGACCTTCTGCCACCGCGTTGATGGTCAGCGCCACCACAATTTGATTGGCGACTTTGCAGGTTTGCCCCGCGCCGCTGTCACCCACGTGGGTGATGTTTTTCCCCATGATTTCAAAAATCGGTTTGGCACGTTCAAACGCGGCGGTTTTGCCGCCCACCATGATGGACAGCGTGGCATTTTTTGCGCCTACTTCACCGCCCGAGACGGGGGCATCAAGGTAGTCGCAGCCCATGGACTCGATGGTTTTGGCAAACGTTTTGGTCTCAACGGGCGAGATGGAGGACATATCGATCACCAGCTTGCCAGTGCTTAAGCCGCTGGCAATGCCTTGTTCGCCCAGTAACACTTTGGCAACATCAGGCGTATCGGGCAGCATGGTCAAGATGATGTCGGCCTGCTGGGCGACGCTTTGCGCGTTGGCACAAACGGTTGCTGCTGCGGCGATGTCCGCTGGCGCTTGGCTGCGCGTATGAACAAACAAAGTATGTCCCGCTTTGATCAGGTGACTGACCATGGGTGCTCCCATGATGCCAAGGCCGATAAATCCGATCTTGAAAGAAGCAGTGGTTGTAGGTGTGGTCATGGTGTTTCTCGTTGTTAGGTGGGTGTTGTCAGTAGCGTGCAATCGCGTAGGTCAGTTGAGCCGCCAACCAAGACCTGCCTCGGTGGTGGTTTTGGGTTTGTACTCGCAACCAATCCAACCGCTGTAGCCGATGCGATCGAGGTGGGCAAAAAGAAAGGCGTAATTGATTTCCCCGGTGCCGGGCTCGTGGCGGCCCGGATTGTCGGCGATCTGGATGTGGCCAATGCGCTGGACGTGCTTTTGCAGAGTGGCGGCCAGTTCGCCCTCCATGCGCTGGGCGTGGTAGATGTCGTATTGCACGAAGATATTTTTTGTTTGCCCGTCTGCCATGACCTCATCGAGGATAGCGATGGCTTGGTGGGTGCGGTTCAAGTAGAAGTTGGGAATATCAAAAGTGTTGATGGGTTCAATCAACAAGCGCAAACCAGCGCGTCCCAACTCGGCGGCTGCAAAGCGTAGATTGCCGACCAAAGTTTGGCGCAGCACATCGTCCGCAATGCCTTTAGGGGCAATGCCTGCAAGGCAGTTGAGTTGTTGCACGCCAAGCACTTGGGCGTATTCAACGGCGCGCATCACGCCTGCGCGAAACTCCTCGATCCGATCAGGATGGCAGGCAATGCCGCGCTCGCCCGCATCCCAATTGCCCGCCGGTAGGTTATGCAAGACAAGTGTGAGCTGGTGTGCATCCAGTTGCGCTTTGATCTCGTGTGCTTTGAAGGCATACGGGAACAAAAACTCGACACCTTGAAAGCCAGCAGCGGCGGCACGTTCAAAGCGCTCCAAGAAGGGCACTTCGGTAAAGAGCATGGTTAAGTTGGCAGCAAATTGAGGCATGGTGTTTCCCTTTAGTCGAGGATTGAAATAGCAGTTGGTACATCCGATTCGTCATGAGCGAGCTCTTCAAACTCGACCACATTATCAATTTCTGTGCCCATGGAGATGTTGGTGACACGCTCCAAGATCACCTCGATGACAACGGGCACTTTAAATTCAAGCATCCAAGCCTCGGCCTGTTGGATGGCAGGTGCCAGCTCTTCTTGGCGGTGGACGCGGATGGCTTTGCAGCCCAGTCCTTCTACGACCTTGATGTGATCGACACCGTAACCTTGCGCCGTAACGTCTTCGGGTGGCGAGTTGATATTTTCAAACCCCAGTTGCACGCAGTAGTCCATCGAAAAGCCGCGCTGGCTTTGCCGAATCAAGCCGAGGTAGCTGTTGTTGACCAGCATGTGGATGTAGGGCAGTTTGAACTGTGCGCCCACCGCAAGCTCCTCCAGCATGAATTGAAAGTCGTAGTCACCCGAAAGCGCCACAATGCTGCGCGTGGGGTCTGCGGCTCGCACGCCCAGCGCGGCGGGTATCGTCCAGCCCAAAGGCCCTGCTTGGCCACAGTTGATCCAGTGCCTTGGCTTGTAGACGTGCAGAAACTGCGCTCCGGCAATTTGCGACAGGCCAATGGTGGACACGTAAGTGGTATCGTGACCAAACGCATGGTTCATGCACTGGTAAACGCGCTGGGGTTTCATGGGCATCGTGTCGTAATTGGTTTTGCGCAAAAATTCGACGGAGTGTTTGCGGTCGTAGCACTCTTTAGCCCAGCTCGTCCAGTCGGTCAGCTTGCCCGCTTTTTTCCACTCCGTGGCGACTTCAATGAACAATTGCAAAGCAACTTTGGCGTCCGAGACGATGCCGTAGTCGGGCGCGAAGACGCGGCCAATTTGTGTGGGCTCGATGTCCACATGAATGAATTGTCGACCTTTGCAATACACCTCGGGCGAGCCCGTGTGGCGGTTGGCCCAGCGGTTGCCAATGCCCAGCACAAAGTCGCTGGCGAGCATATTGGCGTTGCCATAGCGATGGCTGGTTTGCAAGCCGCACATACCCACCATGAGCGGATGGTTATCGGGTAGTGTGCCCCAGCCCATCAAGGTGGGAATCACCGGGATGCCCACCAGCTCGGCAAATTGCTGGAGTCGTTCAGGTGCGTCGGCGTTGAAGATGCCGCCGCCCGCCACAATGAGAGGGCGCTTGGCGGTGATGAGCATCTCTAGTGCTTTTTCAATTTGCTTGCGGCTAGCGGCTGGTTTGTAGGCGCTTAGTGGCTCGTAGGTGTCGATGTCAAACTCGATCTCCGTCATCATCACATCAAACGGTAAGTCAATCAAAACCGGGCCGGGACGACCCGAACGCATCAGGTGGAAGGCTTGTTGGAAGGCGCGAGGAACCTGCGCCGGCTCCAGCACCGTGGTTGCCCATTTGGTGACGGGCCTTGCGATGGATGCAATATCAACAGCTTGAAAATCCTCCTTGTGCAACCGCGCTTTGGGTGCTTGCCCGGTGATGCACAGGATCGGGATGGAGTCGGCCTGCGCCGAGTACAAACCGGTGATCATGTCGGTTCCTGCGGGCCCCGACGTGCCAATACATACGCCAATGTTGCCGGCCTTGGCGCGGGTGTAGCCTTCCGCCATGTGCGAGGCACCTTCAACGTGCCGCGCCAAGATGTGACGGATGGTTTGTCGCTCGCGCAGCTGTGCGTACAGCGGATTGATGGCGGCACCGGGAACGCCAAAAGCGGTGGTGACGCCTTCTTTTTCCAGTACGAGAACTGCTGCCATTGCGGCCTTCATTTTTGCCATGATGTGCTCCTCATTGTTTGAGTTTGAGATCGGGGGATGGGTTGTGCTGATGCTCGCTGGATGCCACCGCGATGTGAATACCCATTCGCTGATAATTGACATTCCGTGGTGGAATAAATGAGGTTGTTATGGATCGAATTGCGGGCGTGCAGCTTTTTATGCGTGTCGTCGAAATGGGCAGTTTCAGCAAGGCAGCGACCGAGCTGGGTGTCACCCAGCCCACAGCGACCAAGGCCGTTGCGGCCATGGAGGCGCACTTAGGCGCACGCTTGTTGCATCGATCCACTAGGGGCGTGACACCCACCGAAGTGGGCGAGGCGTACTACGAAAAGTGCAAGACCATTTCGCGCGAGATGGACGAGGCAAGCAATCTCGCCACCTTGATGCAGCAGCATGTGGGAGGGCGACTGCGCATCAGCTCGTCGGTGGCCTTTGGTCGGCGGGTGTTGGTGCCGATTGTGCTGCGCTACATGCGGCTTCATCCAGAAGTTCAGATCGACTTTGCCCTAGAAGATCGCTACATCAACCTCGTCGAGCAAGGCGTTGATCTGGCGGTGCGGATGGGACGCTTGGCCGACTCGATGCTGGGGTCGCGCTACATCGGCACGAATCCTTGGCTCATCGTCGCGGCAAAAAGTTATCTGGATGCGCATGGCGTGCCCAAGGTTGCCGCTGACTTAAAGCAGCACAATTGCTTGGTGTACAGCAGCGTGCAGGGCGATGATCGTTGGCAGCTCGTCACGCCCAGTGGCGCTGAGCAATCGGTGTTGGTCAAGGGCACATTTCGCTCGAATAACTTGTCGGCGGTATTGGCGGCGGCGCATGCGGGCATGGGCCTAGCTGCACTACCGCACTATGTGGCGCATGAGCTGCTCAAAAGTGGGCGGGTGCAAACCGTTTTGGACGATCACAGCCTAGCGTCGCAGGAGGTTCATGCCGTCTTCCCCTCGCCCAAGTTGGTACCCTTAAAAGTGCTGAGCTTTATTGAGTATTTACAACAAGAACTGAAGGGGAAGTGGTGGTTGCTTTTTTAAAAATGGATTTAGGAGGACCTTTAAAACCC
>CAZAIW010000117.1:0-6979 GCA_964485285.1 uncultured Burkholderiaceae bacterium
TGCCGTAGCTGCACAGCATATAAATCTGATGTATCACCGGTAGCGGCCAGTTCGCAAAGTCCGTGGCATGCAACATTTTTTCTGGCCACCACGCGAGCAAGGCCTCCCGTTTTTGGTGTGCAAAAGGCGAGGCCATCACATTGGTGGAGAGCCAAGCGCAAAAAAGCGTAGCCGCTAATGCTTGGTTTTGCGTCCACAGTTGATCAAGATTCAAAGGTAGCTCGGACTCAACTGTCATCAAGAACAAGCACTTCGTGAGTTGCCCATCAGGAATCACAAAATCAGCTGTTGCGTGACTGACACCGCACAGGGTGCGAATCACGTGATCGGCATTGCGCTGCGCCGTGCAGCCGTATATCAGACTGACCCAGCGCTGCACACACATCATTTGATGAAACCCTTGTGCCGATAGCGTCATCGCCTCGTCTAAAAATAAGCGTGATGTGGCTATCGCCATGCGCTCGCACAGATGGACATCGCGCCTTGCGCCAAGCGCCGCAGGAACAATGCAGGCGATGCCATCCAAGCTGCCCGCGTTTTGATCCATCTTGTAGAGCAGTGCAAACAGCGTGTTAGCGGCAGCGTCTAACTGGTGGGTGTGAACAAGGTGCTCCAACGATTCAATTGACAATTCCATGGTGCTCTCTTCCGTTTTATTGTTTAGCAATTTTGGCGTGTGTGATCACATCGCCCCAGCGCTTGGTATCGAATGCCAGCAACTCCGCCAGCTGCTCGGGCGTACTGCCTTGGGCATGCAATTGCAATGTCTCTAGGCGTTTAATGACATCGGGCTGCTTGAGGGCTTTTTGAATGTCAAGGTTGAGCCTTGCCACCACCTCCTTGGGTGTCTTAGCCGGTGCGGCCAGTCCGTTCCAAGACGAGGCATGAAGTGAGGCCAAAGTCCCCCCGCTCTCACGCACCATGGGGACATCTGGAAACTGCGGACTGCGCTTGTCGCCCATAACAGCCAAAGGACGTAACGTCTTGGCGTTGAACTGCGTGACCAGTGGCCCCAAAATCTCGACCATGATGTCGATCTCGCCGCCGCGCAAGGCCGAAATCACCGGCGGCGTACCGTTAAACGGCACCAGCTGCGCATCAATACCTGCCATGGTTTTAAACAACTCTGCCGCTAAATGCTGTGTGGTTCCTATTTGCGGTGTCCCGATGTTGAGCTTGCCCGGATAGGCCTTGGCGTAGGCGATCACTTCGTTCAACGTGTGAAAACGTCCACGATCCGAGGACGCAATCACCAGATCAAACGTCGCCAACTTCGAGACAGGTACAAAGTCTTTAGCTGTATCAAATGGCAAAGACTTGAACAGCGCTGCGCTGACCGCCGTGCCGCTAGAGACCAAGAGCAGCGTGTGGCCATCGGGCACGGCTTTAGCAACCAATTCACCGGCCACAATGCCGCCTGCGCTGGGTCTGTTTTCTATCAACACGGAGCTACCCAGCGCTTCCGATAGCTTTTGCCCCACCTCGCGCGCCGTGATGTCTGCCGCACCGCCAGCGGCATTGGGAACCACAATTTTGATCGGCTTGGCTGGGATGGGAAACGTCGTTTGCGCCAAAGCAGCTGCACAGAGCGCTCCTGCTAAACAAATGGCTAGTCGCTTGTGCATAAAAATCCTTTGGTAAATGCCGTGAATCAATTGACATCGCCACCCATCGGCGGCGTTGATAGAGCAAAGAATTCTATGCTCGAAGCGTTATCGACCTGTCAAAACAACAGGTTCAGCCCAGCAGGTGCGATCTTGATGCAGGCAGCGTCTAAACATCAAAGCGATTTGTGCACGCTGCGCTCCTTTAACAAGACCAAAATATATCCGAGTCGTGCACAGGGCTCCAACTAACAAGCCGCCGCCGCATCATCAGACTACCACTGGTGAAGTGTCAAAGCCTTTGAAGCCCCCAGTAATGCTGGTGATACTGGACTATGAATCACCCAAGCTGGGATGGCTTGTAAATAAGATTTAAACCGTCCCTTGGCTTCAAAACGTTCGCGAAAAGGTGATGCCTCGAAACGCGCACCCAAGCGCGGCACAATGCCACCACCAATATAAATACCTCCCCTTGCACCCAGTGTCAGCGCCAAATCGCCTGCCACCGTCCCCAAAAAACCACAAAACGTCTCAATCGTCTCACTGGCTGTGGAAGCAGGCACCTTCTCCGCACGATCCAGCACGTCAGCCGCTGTTGTGAGTTCTCGACCTGGCTTTCCATAAACATCGCACAGCGCGTGATAGAGGTCTACCAATCCAGACCCTGAGAGGATGCGTTCAGCGGACACATGCCCGTAACGTTTTTGTAATCGCTCCAAAATAGCAAATTCAAGGGCATTGCTGGCACCTAAGCTGATATGCCCGCCTTCACCTGCGATGGGAATCCACTTATTTTGGTACCCGATAGGTAGCAAGCCAGAGACACCTAAACCGGTGCCAGGACCGATCAAACCAATCGCCGCATCGGGATTGGCTGTGCCTCCACCAATTTGACGCTTGCTGTCCATGGATAAGCTGGTGAGAGCCAGCGCCAAAGCGGTGAAGTCATTCAACACGAGCAGCTTGGAGAGACCCAATTCGATGCGCAACGTGTGGATTGAAAATTGCCAATGATGATTGGTCATTGCCACTTGATCACCCACGACTGGATTGGCTATGCCAAGCGAGGCACAGGCAGGCCTAGGCAATTGTTGCGCCTGCAGGTACGTGTTGATCACCGATAACAGCGACTCAAACTCGGCACAGGCTAACACCTGAACATGAGTAATCTCTCCCCCTTCAGTTGCCTGCCAACCAAAGCGCGCATTGGTTCCGCCAATATCACCCAATAAACGTGGGTAGTAAGCTTCTGCGCTAGAGCTTGTGTCACGGGATTCAAACATAGGACTCTCAGTCATGTGTGGGAAATTCAACAGGGGCACATCAGGCCCGATGTCGTCGGTTCAAATTTTTCTGAAGTAACGCACATAATCAATTTCAAACTTTTGCGGTAGAACCGTTGTCGCGTCTGGCGACCCCGGCCAGTTGCCGCCAACCGCTAAATTCAGCAACAGAAAAAATGTTTGGTTGCTAAACGTGGTGATCCCCGTTGGCATGGACTGCGTCGCAAACTGAACGCCATTGAAATACCATGTAAACCCCGTTGGCAACCAATCGACCGCATAAGTGTTAAAGCCTGCACTTAATTTTTGGGTGTGAATTTTTGAAAAAGATGGCGCTGTATAAGCATTGGCCGCATTGGTAAAGTGCAGCGTACCGTGGGTGGTGAAGTCCCGCGTGCCCGCGCCGCCAATCATCTCCATCACATCGATTTCGCCGCAGTTAGGCCAGTTGACATTGCCTCCGTACAAATTAAACGAATTACAGCTACTTCCCAGCAACCAAAAGGCAGGCCACAAGCCTTGCGTGCTGGGCAACTTGGCACGCATCTCTATGCGGCCATAGCCAAACGTCTTTTTACGCGAAGTTTGAAGTCGCGCCGATGTGTAGGACTTACCGCCCACGGACTCGCGTCTGGCCTCTATCGTCAACACCCCATTGCCCACCGAAGCATTGGCAGCCTGATAAAACTGAAGTTCGTTGTTACCCCAACCCGAGCCGTTGCCCGTCCCCGTGTCATAGTTCCAAATGGCGGTGGTCAGACTTGTTCCTTCAAACTCATCGCTCCAATCAAACGTCATGCCTGCGGGCGCTGCGGGAGTTGTAGGAGTTGTGGGGGGCATTGCATCCCCGCCTGATGTTCCAGAACCCCCTGAACCGCCATCTCCGCAGGCCACTATGCCCATCAACAGGGCAGCTAAGCTCAATTGATACAAACATTCAATAGGGCTACTCAATCTTTCTTTCCTTTTCATTCATCAATGTCAGTTACTTAATTAAAGCAATCGGCCCAAGGTTCACGCCGGTCGGGTAAATCGTAGGGTCAGCCCCTATGGGGTTCGTAAAGTTAAAACTACTGCCCGGCACGTTGACCACGAACCGCGATAACTTTGACAAGACAGCTTGAACCGCTGTAGCAGCTGTATCTGCACCGCAAATTCCTTTGACCGACCATCCTGCTAAAGACATGGTGTAACTTGAGCCAGCACCAATTTTGAGATTGGCCGTAAGCGTTTTAGTGATCTCTGTCCCACCCGACCCTGTCGCTGTGCAGCCCGTCATTTTTGGCCCGGTCAAAACTACCTCGACGGCAGGACTGAAATTGCCTTGTTGATACATTTCTGCAGGTCCCCACAACTTGAACTTGATGCTGGAATACGTACTCACATCGACGAACCCCTGTTTGGGGGCGTTAGCATAAACACCCATGTAAGAATTGGCAAAAGTGGCCGCCGGCTTTTTGAGTAGTACATACCGGAAGAAATTACCGACACCGGTTGGATTATCTTTATTACCGGCTATCCATCCGTTTTCTTCGATCTTTTGTGTGGAGTTGCTCAGCACGACATCTTGGTAGTAACCAATAGTACCGCCAGGTGCAATGCCGGCTGTCACCGCACCATCCCAACCCGCGCTGTTGCCATTGCTATCCAGCTTACCGATGTAGTCACCCGCAAACACCCCTTCGCCCTTTTGTATAAATCCGTGCTGGTCGGTCAATGCTGCCAGAACTAATGGTTGTAGACCTGCCGAGCCCATAGCACCAGCAGTGGTGTCTTGCAAGGATGTGCCCGATGTGGTAGCCCCGGTCGTTGACGTGCTTACTGGGGAACCATCATCTCCGCCGCAACCCGCCAGTGCAAGCAAGCTTGCGAAAAGACAGATGACTTGCTTGTTTTGAGTAATTAACATGATTTTTTTCTTTATGCAGTGTGTGAATTCAGTCGTACAAGACGAGCAAAAAAATCGCCGCGATACTGAACTGCATCGCGGCGGTAAGAAGGACGGCTTAAAAACTGATTATTTGCTGAAGTAGATGTCGTCAATCCAATAGTCTGCTAAACCGGCACCACCACCTGTAGCTATGATGAGTTGCGCAAATGCAGCTTTTGTCGTTAATCCAGTAAAGCTAGATAGCGGTATTTTGTAATATGTCCATTGACCTTGTGTCGGCGCTGTCAAAGTCATTTCGTGCTCAACATCGTCACCACCTTGATATACAGAGTTCGCACCAAAATCGACCAATTTGAGTTTTAAAACAGTACCTGTTTTTGTCCAAACTGATAAATTAACGTGTGTGTAAGTGGAGATATCTTGAACTACTGAAGGCTCTAGCCCTGCAAAATCCAAACTCGTAAATTTCCTAGCCTTATTTGCGCCAAAGGTTAAGTCTGTAGCTGACGTAGGGGAAGACCAACTTGTTGGAAATGTGCCAGTTACAACTGGTGTATAGGTATCACTGTAAAGTGCCAGTACATTCCCCGCCGCAACAGTTGGTGCATCCGCAGCAACAGTTGGAGCCGATGAAGGCGGGCAGGCAACTAGCGTCACGACACCATTAACAGCGAAGTCGTCAAAAAGATAGGTGCTATCAATAGTTTCAGCAAGCTTGTTGCCGGCACCACTTTCAGACCAGTTTGGATAAATACTTATTTTGTTGTATGTTTTTGTTGTATCAAGCGCAGAGCCAGCGGTTTTGTTGGCAAAATTAAACGTCAGAGTCTCCCAACCAGTACCGCCACTTGTTGCTTCGGCAAAAGTACCCGCTGTAGGTGCACCCGCACCAGTACCTTCTGCTTTCATTGAAAAGACAACGCCGTTACGTGGGGCTTTGACTTTTACAGTAATGGTTTGAATTGTGCTTGTAAACGGTATTGCTGGTGTAAACCCATCAGTATTGGCTGGGCAAGTTTTAAGCGTTGCGCCACCCCAAGGTTGATTACCGGTTGTTTTGATAAGTTTCGCTACCTTGCTACCATTGTCTGTGACGCTAGAGAATGCTGTTTCGAAAGCATCCAGAACAGCTGGCGTAGCTTCATCGAACGTAGCGAGCGATGTTGTTGCAGCAGCAGCTGCACTAACAGTAATGCTACGACTTACCTGCGTTGCTGCTGAATAAGAAGTGTTACCCGCTTGATTGGCATTGACCGTGCAAGTGCCTGCGGCAAGCAGTGTTAAGGTTGTCCCACTGACCGTACAAACGCTCGCTGGTGAACTGGTAAACGTGACCGCTAAGCCTGAACTAGCCGAGGCGGAGAGCACCATCGGCGTTCCCACAGTGCCTGTTGCAGCAGGGACAAATGTAATGGTTTGCGCGGTTAAAGAAGTAGTGGTGGTTGAACTAGGTGCGCTAGAACTACCGCCGCCGCACGCCGCTAAAAGCGCTGAAGTAGCCAAAAAGGCTGCCACCAGATTAAAGCGAAGCATCGTTAATTTCATCATATTGATCTCCAATTAAAAAGGAATGTGAGTGATACATTTACCATTTTGAAAACGTTTTCTGAAAGCGCTTTCAAGATCGAGAGCTGAATTCTATGGATTTAATGTGATGCCGTGAGTAGGGGCTTTCCCTTGATATGGTGTATTTATTGCTACTTTGTTGCTATTTCGCTTTACCCAAGGTGCCTGGAGCCACCGTAAGCTGTCGCCCATCACTAAAGCGCACCGTCAAAGGTGCTTTGCCTGCGTTATAGGCAAGGTAAGTTTTGTTGCCATTGGCTAATTTAAAAACGTTGTAGAACAGTGTATCTGCCGTCACACTAAAGTCCGGCACACCCATAGCCTGTAAGCTGTAGAGCCAATGCAAGCTATGGCTACGGGTATCGCCTAGCTCGAAAGACCCCCAGCGCTTCCAACTTTGCAGCCCAGCTGCTGGGTCTGCTAATGCGAGGTATTTGGCAAAGATATCTTGCCAAATATCAGGTGGATTCGCGTACCTTCCGCGCGATGCATAGAGCGCTGTTTCGGCTGTCAAAGCTGCCATGCTGCGCTTTGTGTGCTCAGGGCTGCGTCCTAAATAGATGGACGAAGTGGTTATTGGCAACAGGTTGATACCCTTGATTTGACGCGGCTCATCAATCCACCAAGTGTTATGG
>CAZAIW010000118.1:0-6971 GCA_964485285.1 uncultured Burkholderiaceae bacterium
AGCGGGCATGGGCGGTGGATCATCTGATGCGGCGACCACACTGCTCGCACTCAATGAACTATGGCAAGCCCATTTACCACTTAGCGAACTGTGCGTGATAGGCCTACTTTTGGGTGCCGACGTTCCATTTTTTTTGTATGAGCGGCACGCTTGGGTAGAGGGCATTGGTGAGCGCATCATCCCCATCAACTTGCCACTCCGCCTTGCTCATGCACGATTTTTGGTTGTCAAACCGCCCAGCGGCATCGCAACACCAGCGGTCTTTGCAGCAAACGAGTTGGTTAGAAATACGAAAACTGCTACAATCGAAGGCTTTGCTGCATGGTCAGACGCAAACGCCTCTCAGCAGTATTTGGAGCCGTCCTGTGGGCTTTTTGGTCGCAATGACTTGCAGCCAGTTGCCCAAGCGATGAACCTTGACGTCAACCTTGCTCTGGCTTGGTTTGAAGCGCAAGGTCTAGCAGGCAGGATGACAGGTTCTGGCAGTGCCGTTTTTGCACTTGTGCCACAGGCCTTTGATCTAAATGCTGCACCCAGCTTACCTGCTGGTTGGCAACGCAGGCTATGCCGCTTAATCTGATTACACCGTAGGGGTGTCGCCAAGTTGGTTAAGGCACTGGATTTTGATTCCAGCACTCGAAGGTTCGAATCCTTCCACCCCTGCCAAGTTTTACTGCCTGCCAAGGTTCGTTGTTACCCCATCAAGTCCATCTGCTATGTCCAACCATCATCCAGATTTTTTGGTTTTTACGGGTAACGCTAACCCAGAATTAGCCGCAGAGGTTGCCCAGCATTTGGGCACCCAACTAGGAGCTGCTGATGTCGGGCGTTTCTCTGATGGCGAAGTGACAGTTGAGATCAAGCAAAACGTTCGTGCGCGTGACGTGTTTGTCGTCCAATCAACCTGTGCACCCACTAACGAAAACGTGATGGAGCTGCTCATCATGGTGGATGCGCTCAAGCGCTCATCTGCCGAGCGCATCACGGCCATCATTCCTTACTTTGGCTATGCACGGCAAGATCGCCGTCCACGCTCTAGCCGAGTCCCGATATCCGCCAAAGTAATTGCCAACTTGTTAGAAACTGTTGGTGTTGATCACGTGCTCACCATGGACTTGCACGCTGACCAAATTCAAGGTTTTTTCGATATTTCCGTGGACAACATCTACGCCTCCCCGGTGCTTCTGAACGACTTGCGAGCCAAAAACTATCCAGACCTCATTGTGGTCTCGCCCGACGTGGGCGGCGTGGTACGCGCCCGCGCCATGGCCAAGCAACTCAATTGCGATTTAGCCATCATTGATAAGCGCCGTCCCAAAGCCAACGTCTCGGAAGTGATGCACGTGATTGGGGAAATTGATGGCCGCAATTGCGTCATCATGGACGACATGATTGACACCGCCGGCACCCTCGTCAAAGCGGCCGAAGTGCTAAAGGAGCGCGGCGCTAAAAAAGTGTATGCCTACTGCACCCACCCCATTTTTTCGGGGCCAGCCATTGAGCGCATTACCAATGGTTCAGCACTCGATGAGGTCGTCGTCACCAACACCATTCCTTTGTCCAGCGCCGCAAAGGCCTGCGCCAAAATTCGACAAGTCTCTGTGGCTCCGCTGATGGCTGAAACCATCCAGCGCATGTCCAAAGGCGAGTCGGTCATGAGTTTGTTCTCGGAGCAAGACAGCCCAACACTGTTTTAAACCGAGGACGAAACAAAAGCAAAGTCACACTGGTCGCGGTGGACTTTGCGTATTTAGCCGAAGTCTTTAACCTTAACTTTTACAAAGAAGAACATTATGAAATTTACCGCTTATGAGCGCGCCAAGCAGGGCACGGGTGCGAGCCGCCGTCTCCGCATCACAGGTCGCACACCAGCTATCGTGTACGGTGGCGAAACCGCCCCGCTGCAAATCGAGCTAGACCACAACGACTTGTGGCATGCCCTCAAAAAAGAGGCTTTTCACGCCTCGATTCTCGACATGGAATTAAACGGCACGATCAGCAAAGTTCTCTTGCGCAACGTGCAAATGCATCCTTTCCGCCAATTGGTGCTTCACCTTGATTTCCAGCGCGTGGAAGCAGGAACCAAACTCAAAATGAAGGTGCCACTGCATTTCTCAGGGCAAGAGACATCACCCGCATTCAAAATCGACAACTGCTTGATCACACACGTGATTACTGACCTCGAGATCACCTGCTCGCCAGCTGATCTGCCAGAGTTCATCGCCGTTGATTTGAGTCAGCTCAAAAAAGGTGTGTCGTTGCACGCATCGGACTTGACCATGCCCAAAGGTGTCAAAGTGGTCAAGCATGGTACCAACGACCCTGTGGTCGTGTCAGTGGTTGCGCAAGCTGCCGAAGAGGCACCAGCCGCCGATGCGGCTCCTGCTGCTGATGCCAAGGATGCGAAGAAAGCACCTGCAAAAAAATAATCACCCACCCGTGATTAGGAACTCGTGATTAAGTTATTGGTAGGTCTTGGCAACCCGGGCTTTGAATACGAAGGCACGCGCCACAACGCGGGCTTTTGGTGGATTGAAGCCCTGGCAGCCAAGCTCAAACTGATACCGAGTTCCGAAAGAGCTTATAAAGGCTTGGTCGCCAAAGGCAACTTTGGCGACCAAGCCTTTTGGCTTTTAGAGCCGCAAACTTTTATGAATCTGTCGGGGCAGTCCGTCAGCGCATTGGCGAACTTCTACAAAATCAAGCCCGAAGAAATTCTTGTGGTGCACGATGAGCTCGACATCCCGCCCGGTCAAGTCAAAGTTAAATTTGGTGGTGGACACGCTGGACACAACGGACTGCGTGACATCCATGCCAAGCTAGGCAGCAGCGACTACTGGCGGCTGCGCGTGGGCATTGGACATCCAGGTGTGCGCGAAGAAGTCATCCACTGGGTTCTGCAAAAACCAAGTCCTGAACACCGCGAGGCGATTCACAGCGCGATTGCAAAAAGTGTAGAGGCTGCGCCCATGTTCCTTCGCGGCGACATGGAGGCGGCCACCAAATTGATTCATACCCAACCCAAACTCAAGGCCTGAAACTTCCTCCATGCTCTCTTTTCTTTCTAAGCTCAAAGACGGTCTCAAAAAAACCAATCGCGTCATCAGCGAAGTGTTTACAGGCAAACAAATCGACGACGCTTTGTACGAAGAGTTAGAAGCAGCGCTGCTCATGAGTGACGCAGGCGTTGTCGCCACCCAGTATCTGCTCGCTGACCTGAAGGCTCGTGTCAAAGCCACCAAAGCCAGCGACTCGTTGCAAGTTAAGGCGCTGCTGATGGATGCCATGACCACGTTGCTGACGTGCTTAGAAGGTTCACTCACGCTGACCGCTCGGCCAACCGTGATGATGGTGGCCGGCGTTAACGGTGCAGGCAAAACCACCAGCATCGGCAAACTGACGTGGCACTTCGCCAATCGGGGCGCTGCTGTTTTATTAGCCGCAGCCGACACCTTTCGCGCGGCCGCACGCGAGCAACTGGCGGTGTGGGCAGACAGACAAGTTGGCAAGGTGGAGATCATCAGTCAAGCCGGCGCCGACCCGTCCAGTGTGTGCTACGACGCTGTCATCGCCGGCAAGGCACGCGGCATTGACCTTGTGATTGCCGACACCGCCGGGCGACTTCCCACGCAAGCTCACCTCATGGCGGAGCTTGCCAAAATCAAGCGTGTGATTCAAAAAGCCGAGTCCTCCGCGCCCCATGAAGTGCTGTTAGTGCTAGATGGCAACACCGGACAAAATGCGCTTGCCCAAGCTAAGGCATTTGACGCAGCCATTGGCATCACAGGACTCATCATTACCAAACTGGATGGCACGGCCAAAGGCGGAGTTCTTGCCGCTATCGCCCTTTGGGCGCAAGAGCTGCAAGCCGCCGGCAAGCCAGCTCCGCGTGTTTACTTTGTGGGAGTTGGCGAAGCGTTAGAGGACTTACAGCCGTTTGTTGCACGCGAATTTGCTCAGGCACTGTTGGCTGATTGAGCGGCCCATTTGATCCGCTATTTGATAAGCCCTAGCCTCTTGACAAGCCGCTGATAAGCCCTTGCAGGTAAGATTTTTTTATGATCGATCGCCCACTCGCCTTATTCATCAAGCCCTGCATCAATGCCATCGCCAGACGCCTTATCCCGCTTGGCCTACAGGCCGATGCCCTCACCATTTTGGGCTTTTTAGTGGGCTGTAGCAGTGCCTTATTGATCGCCAACAGTCACTTTCACTGGGGGCTGGGGCTGCTGCTGACCTCGCGCTTGCTTGATGCACTAGACGGCGCGGTGGCACGGCTGACAACGCCCACCGACCGAGGTGGCTTTTTAGACATCACACTCGACTTTATTTTTTATGCCAGCATCCCGCTGGCCTTTGCGTGGGAAAACCCTGGCGCTCATGCCCTAGCCGCCACAACCCTACTCTTTGGCTTTATGGGCACCGCCAGCAGCTTTTTAGCCTACGCCAGCATGGCGGCCAAGCGTGGCCAGCACGCCACTGCTGGCACCGACTCGTACAAAGCCATTCATTACCTCGGAGGCCTCACCGAAGGTTTTGAAACCTTGCTATGCTTCATCCTCATGTGTCTGTTCCCCAGTCACTTTGCGCTGCTCGCCTACGGGTTTTCAGCGATGTGCTGGATCACCACGGCTACTAGAATTTACGCAGGCTGGAAGGACTTCGTCCCCCCTATTACATAAGGAGCTTATCAAGCATGAGCGAACGCCGAGTTGACACCTTACTGAACCACTACGGTCAAAGCCATCAGCATCCTACCAATGCGCTGATCCACCTGTTTGCCATTCCGCTGATCATGCTCAGCTTGTGCGGCTTGATCTACGCCATTCACCCGGTGATCCTCTATGTGTTCTTGACGGCTAGTTTTATTTACTACGCTAGGCTTTCTATGGTCTTTCTTGTCATCATGCTGCTGTGTTCAGCGCTCATGCTGGGAATCATTCAAGCGCTGGGAGATCAACTCGTCATCACCTGCATCCTCGTCTTTGTAGTCGCTTGGATTTTCCAGTTCATCGGGCACGCCATGGAGGGCAAAAAGCCCTCTTTTTTTGAAGATATTCAATACCTTTGGGTTGGGCCATTGTTTGTCCTCTCCAAGCTCTTGATCCGACTCAAGCTGCGTTGGTAAAGTTTTTGTAAAAAAATTAGCACTCTCCCATCAAGAGTGCTAATATCGGGTTTTCCCTTGCATTTATCGCTTTAGGAGAATCTATGACATCGCAAACACTGGCTCTATCGGCACCCGCTAAAACTTGGGGGTTGATCCCACCGCTGGGCAACTTAGATGCCTACATTTCGGCGGTTCATAACTTGCCCCTGCTAACACCCGAAGAAGAGTTGACGTTTGCCCAATCACTCCAGCAAACGGGTGATCTCGAAGCGGCTCGCAAATTGGTGCTCTCACATCTGCGCCTTGTGGTATCGGTATCCCGCCAATACTTGGGTTATGGCCTGCCACATGCTGATTTGATCCAAGAAGGTAATGTCGGCTTAATGAAGGCCGTTAAGCGATTTGACCCCGCCATGGGCGTTCGACTCGTCAGTTACGCCCTGCACTGGATCAAGGCCGAGATTCACGAGTACATCATTAAAAACTGGCGTATGGTCAAGGTCGCCACAACAAAAGGGCAGCGCAAACTCTTCTTCAATCTGCGCTCGATGAAACAAGCGCTAATTGCACAGTCCAATCACACGCAAGACGGTGCGCCCCTTGACTCCGAGGCACACAACGCGAACCGCCATGCACTATCTGATCAGGACGTGACAGCCATGGCAAAAAAGCTAAACGTCAAAGAGGGCGAAGTGCGCGAAATGGAGCGCCGCATGTCGGGCGGCGATGTCGTCATTGACCCCAGCAGCTCCGAAGGTGATGACGAGGCTTTTGGCCCCATTCACTACCTCAGCGATGACCGCTTTGATCCCGTGCAAACCATCGAGAACAACGAGCGCGACAGCATGGCCACAGACGGGGTTGCTGCGGCTTTAAGCAGCCTTGATGAGCGCAGCCGCCGCATCGTGACCGAGCGCTGGCTCAAGGTCAACGACGACGGCACAGGAGGCATGACCCTGCATGAGCTAGCCGCAGAATACGGCGTAAGCGCTGAGCGCATCCGCCAAATCGAAGTGGCGGCCATGAAAAAAATCAAAGCCTCCCTGACCGCATAAATTAGCCGCGTGAATCGGCCGCATCAGTCGGCCGCATCGGTCATCGGCATAATCAGGGGATGACTAAAAACTCAGCCCTTGATGTTGGTGTGCCGATGTCCGCCAAAATTCGTGAACGTATCGTTGCCGCCAAGCAGCGCTTTCATGCCAACGACAACATTTCCCAGTTCATCGAAGATGGCGAACTTCCGCAATTGCTAGATGAAGTCACCGAAAAAATGCGTGGCGTGCTGGAGAGTTTGATCATCGATTTAAAGAACGACCACAACACCCACGACACCGCACGGCGTGTTGCCAAAATGTACGTGAACGAGGTGTTTAAGGGACGCTATACACCCGCCCCGGCACTGACGGAGTTTCCAAACGCGGGGCACCTCAATGAATTGATGATCGTGGGGCCCATCACAGTTCGCTCGGCTTGCAGTCATCACTTCTGTCCGGTCATTGGCAAGGTTTGGATAGGCGTGATGCCCAATCAAGACACCAACGTCATTGGCTTGTCCAAATATGCGCGCCTTGCGGAGTGGGTACTGAGCCGTCCTCAAATTCAAGAAGAAGCCGTGGTTCAACTGGCAGATTTGATCGAAGAAAAAACACGTCCCGACGGTCTTGCACTGGTCATGGAAGCCAGTCACTTTTGTATGCAGTGGCGCGGCGTGAAAGATATGAACAGCAAGATGATTAACTCGGTGATGCGCGGCAGCTTTTTACGAAACGCCAATTTGCGCCACGAGTTTTTATCTCTGCTGCCGCGTAGTAGCAATCCCTACAGCGCCGCCTAACCCACCCAACGAGCTCTCCGCAAG
>CAZAIW010000119.1:0-6919 GCA_964485285.1 uncultured Burkholderiaceae bacterium
ATCAACCGCCCGTAGCACCTTTATCAGAAGTACCTACCAATGTCGCATCCACCACACCTACCAACACCGCCGTTCCACCTCTCCCCAGTGTTAAACCCGTCGCCACCAACGGATCAGCTAACTGGAACGAATCGTTGATGGATGCTTGGCCATTGATCCTAGGCGCTTTGCTTTTGTTGTTGGGTCTTTTGTATGGGCTTAAAAGACAAATGAAGAATCAAAAAGCAGGGAAGGGTCAGCAAAACGAATCAACGATCAAAACACAACCATCCAGCAGAGGCATCCAAGAGTGGTTACGCAACCAAGCCGCCAATCCATGAGTTTTCGCCCCTCACCTCACATAAAACAAGCGATTAAGGGAATACCCTATAGCATATGTCATGCGGCGTGATAAGATGCACCCATGTTTCAATAAAAATTGATGCATACATTTCCCCCTCATCAACCTTCCACTAAGGAGTTATCACGTGAAATCTTCCATTTCAAAAATTAAAAAACAAGTACAACGAGGCTTTACCCTCGTTGAGATCGCTATTGTGTTGGTCATTATTGGCCTCATGATTGGCGGCGTTCTACGCGGACAAGAGCTGATTAACTCAGGGCGTGTGCGCAACCTTGTCACCCAGCAATCGGGTATACAAACCGCTTACTACGCCTTTTTAGATCGCTACAAGTTCATGCCTGGCAATATGAGCACCGCGCAGGTCGCATTGATCAATACTAGTGCAGTGGGTATCGGGACAGCCTCGGCTAATACCAGTAACGTGACGGCATCTGACAGCCCTGTCGTTTTCAACAACCTCGCTCATGCAGGCTTTATTACCTGCAGCACTTGCATGACTATCGGCGGTTTGACAGGCACAAATCCCGTCTGGCCTGGGCTCTCAACGATGACCACCACCGGGATTACTTCAGCCAATAGTCCTGTGAACACATTTGGCAATCCGTTGTACTTCTTTTCTAATGCGGCGACAACAGCCGCAACAGCCACTGGCGCGTGGTTTTTTGGAGTCGCCGGGGAAACTAGCAAGCCATCACTGGTAACCGGCAATGGTATCAATACCAACCTGCTTGCTGAACTTGACCGAAAAATTGACGATGGCATTCCGGCTACAGGCACTTTCCGCTACAGTGACGTGTATGCATCAGGCCTCCCATCAAGCGCCGCCATATTTAGCAGTTGCGTAACCGGACAAGGGGCAGCTTCGACATGGACTGTTTCCGCGATCTCGCCATGCCAAGGGCTTAGTCAGTTCTAAGAACTGCCAACAAACTTTTTAAGTTAATCATACAGACGGCCGGTTGATTCACTGATCGGCCGTTTTTTAGTTAAATGATGAGTCCAATTTAATTTGTGTCAAAAATTGATGCATACATTTCCCCCTCATCAACCTTCCACTAAGGAGTTATCACATGAAATCTTCCATTTCAAAAATTAAAAAACAAGTACAACGAGGCTTTACCCTCGTTGAGATCGCTATTGTGTTGGTCATTATTGGCCTCATGATTGGCGGCGTTCTACGCGGACAAGAGCTGATTAACTCAGGGCGTGTGCGCAACCTTGTCACCCAGCAATCGGGTATACAAACCGCTTACTACGCCTTTTTAGATCGCTACAAGTTCATGCCTGGCAATATGAGCACCGCGCAGGTCGCATTGATCAATACTAGTGCAGTGGGTATCGGGACAGCCTCGGCTAATACCAGTAACGTGACGGCATCTGACAGCCCTGTCGTTTTCAACAACCTCGCTCATGCAGGCTTTATTACCTGCAGCACTTGCATGACTATCGGCGGTTTGACAGGCACAAATCCCGTCTGGCCTGGGCTCTCAACGATGACCACCACCGGGATTACTTCAGCCAATAGTCCTGTGAACACATTTGGCAATCCGTTGTACTTCTTTTCTAATGCGGCGACAACAGCCGCAACAGCCACTGGCGCGTGGTTTTTTGGAGTCGCCGGGGAAACTAGCAAGCCATCACTGGTAACCGGCAATGGTATCAATACCAACCTGCTTGCTGAACTTGACCGAAAAATTGACGATGGCATTCCGGCTACAGGCACTTTCCGCTACAGTGACGTGTATGCATCAGGCCTCCCATCAAGCGCCGCCATATTTAGCAGTTGCGTAACCGGACAAGGGGCAGCTTCGACATGGACTGTTTCCGCGATCTCGCCATGCCAAGGGCTTAGTCAGTTCTAAGAACTGCCAACAAACTTTTTAAGTTAATCATGCAGACGGCCGGTCAGTTCACTGATCGGCCGTTTTTATATATGCTCACCCCCGAAAAAGTAAAAAGCCCACCCGGGAGATGCGCTTTGTTTAACTTCAGTTTTAGTCGCAAAGCTGTTATTTTCTGGTACGCTACGCACTTATGAAATTTTTGTTTCTACTCATCACTACTTGTTTCCTTCTTTTTGCCTGCGCCCTGCCGCCCAACACTGTCAGCAACTTGCACGCTAGCGAGCAGCCCAAAGCAACAGCATTACTGGTACCACCCAGCCTTCGCCCCGTGCGGCTGCCTGCACTGCCTCCTGCCCCAACACCACGAGCTGCACAAGAAGTGTTCAGCGTTGTAGTAAACGGCGTTCCCGTCAAAACTTTATTATTCGCTTTAGCGCGTGACAATAAATTAAACATTGATATCCACCCACGTGTTAGCGGTCGCGTCACTCTTAATGCTACGGATCAAACTCTTCCCCAGTTGCTAGAACGCATTACGGCGCAAACGGATACCCGGTATGAGATCAGAGGCAATTTATTACGAGTAGAACCCGATACACCTTACCTACAAAACTACACCATTGACTACGTCAGCCTGCTTAGGCAGACAACCAGCAACTTGTCGACAAACGGATCACTAAGAACCACTGCTGGTAGTGGTGGTAACTCTACATCAACAATAAGGTCGACAACCGAAAATAAATTTTGGGATACTCTCGTCTCCAATGTTTGCCAGATAGTGCTAACGACCAATCGCAATAAAAGTCAGCGCAATGAAGAAGCCGAGCGTATACGATTACAAGAACGAGATGATCGTCTAAAAATTGCACTAGAGTTGAGAAGTGGATTTAGCAACACGCAGCGACGCGAGCTATCGCAAACCACTTCAAGACTACAGCAAGGCGCTCCAGCAGCTTCCGAGACAAGAACAGCTACAGTTGAGGGGAATTTATCACAAAACGATATTTCCGATCTGCTTAAAACCATCATTGGCGATGCACCTAAGACAAACGTCAATGATGAGCAAGACGATAACGCAACATGCGATAACGCATCAGGTGCCGCCAATGCAAAAAGTCCATTAACCATCAACAAAGAATCTGGCATTATTAGCGCCAATACAACATCAAAAGGACATTTTCGTGTTCGCGCCTTCCTCGATCAGGTTGCAGCAAGTGCACGGCGGCAAGTTCTAATTGAGGCAACCATCGTTGAGGTTCAGTTAACAGCAACATCACAAGCAGGCATTAATTGGTCGCAAATTGTATCCACAGGTGCCGCAAAAGGACTGACCGTCAATCTGGCATCAGCATCGGCAGCACTATCAAGCGCTAATGCCGCTACTATTGGTTACAGCAACGCCACCTCTTCGCTGGGCAGTATTACGGCTGCCATTAGCCTACTGGAGAGCTTTGGGAAAACCAAGGTTCTTTCCAGCCCTAAGTTATCCGTCATCAACAATCAAACAGCCGTCATTAAAGTGATTGACGATTACGTCTACATCACCATTAGTTACTCGGCTCCTCAAATCAACGCGACATCGGGGACTATTTTATCGCCCGGTGTCTATACATCCAATATCAATACTGTGCCGATCGGTTTTGTCATGACTGTAACCCCGCAAATTTCCGATTCAGGTGAAGTGACATTGAATGTGCACCCTAGCATCACGCGAGTCATCAGCACTGTAGTAGACCCCAGTCCATCGCTTGCGAACGCTACGCCGCCTATTACTAATTTAATACCCGTCGTTCAAACTCGTGAGTTAGAGTCGATTTTGCGCGTCCAAAGCGGTGAAATCGCTGTCCTCGGTGGTTTGATGCAGGAGTCAAATGGAAATTCTGAGCAAGGGCTCCCCGGTCTTGCACGGATATCCGGCGCAGGAGCATTGACAGGACAACAAGGAGAAACTCGTACAAAAACTGAGCTGGTTGTTTTTATGCGCCCTGTTGTCATTAAAGATGCATCGATTAACGGAGACTATAAAGAATATAAGTCTCAATTGCCGACCAGTACATTTTTTGACGGCACAGCAGCAGAAGCATGGGGCTCAAAAAAATGAAAAAGACCCTCGCTTTTAGTTTGTTAGCTTTCTGTTTTTCGAGTTTTGCCCAAAGTACTCGTCTAACCGAAAATACAACCGTACGAGCCTCTGTTAAGGTCGTTAAAAAGGCTCAAGCAAGTAAAGATCAACGCCCATCACAAGGAAATGAGGACGCGGTGTCTTCCGGAGCCTCAACCTCTGCCGACCCACAGCTAAAAATTCAGCGTAGCACGTTGCGCGAAACAGTTGATGCAGATGTCATGAAAGGCTATAAAGCGCTTGAAAAGAACCAGTTTGCACAAGCGCGAGAGGCTTATAGTCGAGTGCTCACAAACAACCCCACGCAACGTGATGCACTCTTAGGAATAGCCTACGCACACCATGCCTTGGGCAGCACCGATCAAGCAACTGCAACCCTAAAACGTCTTTTAGAGCTTTATCCGCGGGATAGTGATGCCACGAGTGCACTTTATTTAATTGGCGGGGGTGATTTAGCCACTGAGGAAAGTCGCTTTAAACAATTACTTGATCGCAATGAGTCGCCTGCAGTGGTCTATTACACTTTGGGAGTCCTCTACTTTGAGCAAAGTCGTTATGGCGAAGCGGAGCGCTCTTTTGCACGAGCAGTTTCTCTATCGCCCAATCAACCCGACTACGCATTCAACTGGGCGCTGAGTCTTGATCAACTTAGTCGTAGTCGTGAGGCTGCCAAGCAATATGTTGTCGCACTAAATTTAGCCAATCAAACCAACGCGGTGTTTAGTCGCGATGTCGCCCGTGCAAGATTACGCATACTAACCGCTACGCCATGATTCAGAATGACAAAGCGCACGGTTTATTGCGTAAAGCTGATCGTGATTTAGTCGAGCGATTACTTGCTGAAAAACATCTCTCTAACAGTGAAATTAATATCGCCATTGCTGAGCAAAAACGATTAGGTGGACACCTGCACTCGCACATTACTCGCCTAGGCTTGATGGCACCGTCTGTGCTTCGTGATATTCGAGCAGCTCTTCTGCAATTACCCATCGTAGACCTCGCAGCACAAAAACCAGATGTCACAGCCGAGCGACTCATATCGGGTTCTTTGGCCCGGCACCACAAAATGCTGCCCGTTGCAAAAGCAAATACTGGGCACGTTTTGCTTGCGGTTTCTGACCCTAGCGACCTCATCGGTATTGATCAGGTCACAGCACACTTGCGTAGCCAAGGCATCTTGCACGTCAAACTAGGCTTGGCCAGTGATGCTGAGTTACAACGGGAAATTGACCGCGTATTTGGTGAGCGCGTCACCGTAGAGGGCATCCTAGCAGCTAATCACGCTGAACCGCCTATAGATAAAATAATTGAATCCATCCTGCAGCAGGCATACGACCTAGAAGCTTCAGATGTTCATTTTGAGCCTGATGAGTACTTTTTACGTGTTCGCCTGCGTGTTGATGGCGTACTCAAACAGACTCACTTGCTTCACTCCTCACTTTGGTCTGGCATCGCTGTCAAACTCAAAGTTCTGGCTGGCATGAACATCGCAGAAAACCGGCTACCCCAAGATGGGCGCTTTGGCATGAAACTTGGCATCAACGACATCGATTTTCGGGCAGCATGTTTGCCAACAGCGCACGGTGAAAACATTGTTTTACGCCTGCTCGATAAAAATAAAAATATCGTACCTTTTAAGCGCGTAGACATCAGCGACCATGCGCGCCGCTGCATTGTCTCGGCGATTGCAAAGCCCGAGGGTATCATTTTGGTAACCGGCCCCACAGGCAGTGGAAAAACAACAACCCTGTATTCGGTGCTATCTTCGGTCAGCACGGAAGATGTCAACGTGATGACATTGGAAGACCCTATCGAATATCCACTACCTCTCATCCGTCAAACTCAAATTACCGAGAAACTTACCTTTGCAGACGGTGTACGCGCTTTAATGCGCCAAGACCCAGATGTCATCTTGGTGGGGGAAATTCGTGATCAAGAGACGGCTGAGATGGCTTTCCGCGCAGCCATGACTGGACATCAGGTGTTTGCTACCCTGCATACCAACTCGGCACTTGCGGCCGTACAACGCCTTCGCGACATCGGGGTCAGTCCTGAAATTTTGGCCGGTAACATGATTGCCGTCATTGGGCAGCGCTTGGCGCGTAAGCTATGTACACAGTGCAAGGCTCCGACACCACTAACTCCCACTGATCAAAAATTGCTTAGGGTTACCGATTCGGATATGACCTCAACTCGCATATACAAAGCAGTAGGTTGCAGCCACTGCGGACAGTCGGGCTACCGTGGCCGATTTGTGCTCATGGAAGTGTTATTGTTTGATGAAAAAATGGATGAGTTAATTGCTACGAATGCCAGCCCCCCCGAACTTGCCCGCTATGCGCGCAGTGCTGGATTTATATCGCTACGAGAAGATGCCATACGCCGCGTTCTTGTAGGTGATACGACAATAGAGGCAGCAAGCCGCGTTGTGAGTTTTGCCGAGCGCTAGGAAAGAGCCTGCTATATGCCAATCTATGCATGGAAAGCCATCAATTCAGAAGGTAAAACGGTTAGTGGCAAAAGCCAAGCAACCGATCTTGCGGCGCTTGCTACTTTTTTAGAACAATCGGGACAATTATTGCTAAAAGCTTCACCTGTGAAGAAAGGGCT
>CAZAIW010000120.1:0-6815 GCA_964485285.1 uncultured Burkholderiaceae bacterium
CCAATATGTGGTCATGCACATTTTTATAGCCTAAGTGTTCTAGCATCATGGCACCGCACCAAATTTGCCCTATGGGGTTGGCAATACCCATCCCCGCAATATCAGGCGCAGAGCCGTGCACGGGTTCAAACAATGACGGGAATTTCCGATCAGGGTTGAGATTCGCGCTGGGTGCAATGCCAATTGTTCCTGTACAGGCAGGACCTAGATCACTCAAAATATCGCCGAACAAGTTGCTAGCGACGACGACATCAAAAAACTCGGGGCGCTGCACAAAATGTGCGGTCAAGATGTCAATGTGAAACTTGTCGGTTTTGATGTCCGGATATTGTTTCGCCATCGCCTCCACGCGCTCATCCCAGTAAGGCATAGTGATGGCAATGCCGTTGGACTTGGTGGCACTGGTCAAATGCCGTTTAGGACGGGACTGCGCTAAATCGTAAGCAAATTTGAGCACCCGATCAGTTCCATGCCGCGTAAACACCGACTGCTGCTGCACAAACTCGCGATCTGTCCCCTCAAACATGCGTCCACCCACCGCCGAGTATTCGCCCTCGGTGTTCTCACGCACGATGTACATATCAATTTCCCCTGGCTGCCTTGGCGAGCCATCGCGGCGAACAACGGGGGCGATGATGCCGGGCATCAAGCGTGCGGGGCGCAAATTAACGTACTGGTCGAACTCGCGTCTAAACAAAATCAACGATCCCCATAGCGAGATGTGATCGGGGATTTTTGTCGGCCAGCCTACAGCTCCGAAATAGATCGCATCGTGCCCACCGATTTGATCTTTCCAGTTGTCCGGCATCATTTTCCCGTGCTTCTCGAAGTAGTCCCAGCACGCAAAATCGAAATAATCGAACTGAAGATCAATGCCAAATTTAGTTGCGGCTGCCTGCATCACGCGGATGCCCTCGGGCATGGTTTCTTTGCCGATCCCGTCACCGGCGATCACGGCAATTCTTTTTTGACTCATCGCATGTCTGCCTTTTATTGTTTAAAAATTGATTGTTTAAAAAATGTGAGCGCTTCTTGAAGCACAACGGATGGGTTCTCTTCAGGAATGTAATGTCCGCTTTCAACAGCCATTCCAGAGACTTGATGGGCACGCTCACGCCACAGGCGCAATACATCAAAACACTTGGCCACTACGCCGTTGGAGCCCCATAGAACATGAACCGGCATTTCCAGTCTACGCCCCGCTGCAACATCGGCGCGATCATGCTCTAGGTCTATCGTGGCAGCAGCTCGGTAATCTTCTGCCATAGCCACGGCGGAGCCCGCTATCTGCGCACAGCGTTCGTACTCGCGCAATGCCTCGGGGGTAAATTTCGCAAGTCCACCGTAGCGCGATCCCATCACACTATGTAAATAGCGAACCGGATCGTCACCTATCAGAGCCTCCGGCAGTGGCGCAGGTTGGATTAAAAAAAACCAATGCCAATACAGCGTTGCAAACAATTGCGTGGTGTTTTCGTACATCGCCAAAGTTGGCGCGATGTCGAGCAGCATCATGCGCTCGACCTGCTTAGGGTAATCCGCCGCGAGGCGATGGGCAACCCGTGCGCCCCGGTCATGCGCCAGTACTTGGAAGGTGTCGTAGCCCGCATGCGCCATCACCGCGATCGCGTCACGCGCCATCACACGCTTCGAATAGGTCTCATGGTGTTCGTCAGACACAGGGCGATCGGAGTCGCCATAACCACGCAAATCGAACATGACCACGCGGAAATGCTGCGCCAGCTCGGGAGCGACGCGATGCCACATGACATGGCTTTGCGGATGCCCATGCATGAGTAGCAAGGGACGTGCGCCCACCTTACCGCCGATCCGTCCGTGCAAACGGATGCCTTGGTTGATCACATCAAATGCTTCAAATCCGTCAAACATGTTTTCTCCCTACAACAAACCACACACCCAGTGCACAAAGCAGGGTACCTGCAATCGTGATGGTGCTGATGTGCTCATCAAACAACAACCACGCAATCGCAGCCGTCGTCGGAGGAACCAAATACAGCAGCGACGTGACACTGGTGGCCGCGCCGCGTTGCACCAAAAGATAGAACAATGAGCTGCCACCCAGCGACAAACCCAGCACCGCCCAGCCCATCGCCAACATCAGCTGCGCGTTCCACACCATGGGTGCGGTATCCCATAACGCAAAGGGCAAACAAACGATCGCCGCCCCGGCCAGTCCAATGCCATTGCCTACTCGCACATCAATAGGATGCACAAATTGCTTTTGATACAAAGTCCCTACCGTGATCGAAATGAGCGCAAAGACTGTCCATCCCAGTGTGTAGGATGTCACCTCAAATCCCGCCACCAGTTTGCCCGACACGACCAAGACAAGCCCCAAAAACCCGAACATCAAGCCTACCCATTGCCACCCACTGACGCGCTCTTCCTTACTGATCAAGCCGATCCAAACGCCCGTTAATATCGGTTGCAGGCCAACGATCAATGCCGTTAAACCGGCACCCATTCCAGCTTTGATGGCCAACCAGACACCCGACAGGTACCCGGCCTGAACGAAGCAGCCAGTCACCAGCAGATGCACCCATTGCATCTTGTTGGCAGGCCAAGTAACGGGATTTGATGAATGACTCCATGCGATCCAAACTACAAAGCACAGGACTGACAATGCGCAGCGAATCGCAAGGAAGCTCATGGCTGGCGAATAAGGCATGCCAAGTCTTGCGGAGATAAAACCGGTGCTCCAGATGAGCACAAACACAAAGGGCATCGCCCCGAGCCATACAGATGACTGCCCAGGAGGTCTCATGCGCAGCTATTCGACTTTGGCGCGAATATCAGGCAGCGCTTTGTTCATGTAATACACCATCGACCAGATGGTCAAGACGGCTGCAACGCCAATCAGTACTTGGCCTGCGAGCCGAGTATCCAAGACACCCAGCAGCAGTCCATCGAAGAGCAAAAATGGAATCGCCACCATTTGCGCCGTGGTTTTGAGTTTGCCTATCATGTGCACCGCTACGCTTTTGCTAGCGCCAATTTGAGCCATCCACTCGCGCAATGCAGAAATAGCAATCTCGCGCCCGACGATGATCAGCGCCACAAACATATCGACGCGATTGAGATGCAACAGCGCCAACAGAGAAGCACACACCAAAAGCTTATCGGCCACGGGATCAAGGAATGCGCCAAACGACGATGTTTGATTCAGTCGACGCGCCAAATAACCATCAAACCAGTCCGTCAGCGCCGAAGCGACAAACAAGATGGTTGCCAATAGGTTTTTAAGTTTGACATCGATGGGCAAATAAAAAACACCCACGATGAGTGGGATCGCCGCCATGCGCGCCCACGTGAGCAGTGTCGGAACGGTAAAAAATTTAGAGCGCATGGCCACTATTGTCCATGATGTTTTTAACGAACCGCACGATAAATCTCCTCGGCTAATTGTTTTGAAATGCCATCCACTTTTGCAATATCCTCAACCGATGCCGCTGCAATACCCTTCACCGAACCGAAGTGGGACAACAAAGCCGCACGCCGCTTGGCTCCCACACCCACGATCTCTTCTAACTTACCGCCCGACACACGCACCTTATCACGCGCAGCACGCATACCCGTGATGGCAAAGCGATGCGCTTCGTCACGAATGTGCGCCACCAGCATCAATGCAGCCGAGTCGGGTGGTAGCGTGATTTTTTCTCTGCCATCGGCAAACACCAACTCCTCAAGTCCGACTTTGCGCCCGGCACCTTTCTCCACGCCAACAATTCGGGAAATATCCAAACCCAGCCCTTCAAAAACTTCTCGCGCCATGCTCACTTGCCCCTTACCACCATCCACCAACACCACATCAGGCAACCAGTCGGTACGACCATCTGCCTTATCTGACGAGGCTTCCCGGGCATTTTCGCGCGTGGCATAGCGCCGCGCCAACACTTGACGCATGGCAGCAAAATCATCCCCCGGTGTGATGCCGTTAATTTTGAATCTGCGGTACTGGTTGCTTTGCATTTTGTGATCGGTAAACACCACGCACGATGCTTGCGTGGCCTCGCCTGCGGTGTGCGAAATGTCAAAACACTCGATGCGCAAACTCGACAATTCACGCCCTTGCTCTTCTAAGTTCAAATCCAGCACCTGCGCCAAAGCGCGGGTACGCGCTTGCTGCGAGCCCTCCTCGGCCAGCAAACGAGTCAGTGCAATATCGGCATTTTTTTGCGCCATCTCTAGCCATACCCGGCGGTGTTCGCGCGGCGCTTGAACAGCAACAACCTTGCGCCCGGCGGTAGAGCTCAGCGCCTCTATCAGCTCCATAGGAAGGGGCTCGGCGCAGATCAGCACTTGCGGGATGGCAATGCCATCGTAGTGCTGCGCAATAAAAGCTTGTGCCAAGAGTGCTTCGGCTGAAATGCCTTCATCATTGGGCACATTGGCAAAATCGGCGGCCTCGCTCACGTGCGAAGGGAAATAGGCGCGATCCCCCAGATGCCGCCCCCCTCGCACCATCGCCAAGTTCACGCACGCACGTCCACCTTGCACGCGCACCGCGATGATGTCCACATCCCGCTCCGCCTGCCCTCCCGCACCATAGCTGGTATTGGCCTCGACCGATTGCGTTTGCAACACTCCAGTTAAGGCGCTAATTTTGTTGCGTAACTCCGCAGCTTGTTCAAACTCTAGGCGTTCAGAATGCGCCAGCATGTGAGTCTGCAAATCTTTCAGCAACACATGGGTGTCACCATTTAAAAAATCAGCCGCTTGTCCTAAGTCTTTGGCGTAGTCCTCTTTGGAGATGAGACCTACACAAGGTGCCGTGCAACGCTTAATTTGGTAAAGCAAACAAGGGCGCGTGCGATTTTTAAACACCGTGTCTTCGCACGTGCGCAGTTTGAACACTTTTTGCAAATGCGTAATCGTCTCGCGCACCGCCCATGTGTTGGGATAGGGGCCAAAGTACTGATGACGTTTATCTATCGCCCCCCGGTAGTACACCACCCGGCCAAACTCATGCGCGGTGATTTTGAGGTACGGATAACTCTTGTCGTCCCGAAACAAAATGTTGTATTTGGGATGCAGCGTTTTGATGAGATTGTTCTCCAGCAACAACGCTTCGGCCTCGGTCCGCACCACCGTCGTTTGCATGCGCGCGATGCGCCCCACCATGTGACCGATGCGCGTGCCGCCGTGATCTTTTTGGAAGTAATTGGCAACGCGCTTTTTGAGGTTTTTTGCCTTGCCAACGTACAGCAAAACATCGCTCGCATCAAAGTACCGGTACACGCCCGGCAGCGCAGGCAAAGCCGCCACCTCAGCGAGCAAAGCTTCGGGGAATGCCGGGGGATGGTCAAGGGTTTCAGTCATACGACAATTGTCGATGATGCCAACCTCACCTCCACTGCCCACCCCCCTCACGTGGGACATCTTTTGCCGCGTTATTGACAACTATGGCGACATCGGCGTGTGCTGGCGTTTATGCAAGGCGCTGGTCGCACGTGGTCAAACGGTGCGCTTCATCACCGACGATGCCAGCGCTCTTGCCTGGATGGCAGCGCCGCCCGAGCTGGCTGCAATTGCGGTCATCCCGTGGTCGCACGCCGCTTGCGCGACGGGCAATAGCGCCGATGCGGCTGATGTCGTGATTGAAGTCTTTGGCTGCGAGTTGCCTAGTGCCTACGTTGCCAAGATGGCCCGCAAAGCCAAGCAAGATAAGGCTTCTTGCTGGATCAACCTTGAATACTTAACCGCTGAACCCTACGCACAAAGCTGTCACTTGCTCCCGTCCCCAGTCATGCACGGCGTAGGACAAGGACTCACCAAAACTTTTTTTTACCCCGGCTTCACGCGGCAAACCGGCGGGCTGATTCGGGAATCCAACTTACCCAGCAGGCAGCAGACATTCGATAAAGCCGCGTGGCTCAAGCAGCAAAATATAGAGTGGCAAGGCCGTGCGCCACCCGATCGCATCATCTCGCTGTTTTGCTACGAACCCAGCGCATTACCGAACTTGCTGGCGCAATTGCAAAATAGCGCCTCCACAAGCCTGATTTTGGTCGCATTTGGGCGATCAGCAAAAGCTGTAGCCCAAGCACAGCAAGCCTTGCAGGCCATCGATGCCCCACAAACCAATCAGAATAAGGCTTACAAAAATTTGCATGTTCATTTTTTACCTCCTCTCACGCAGGAGGATTACGATCATGTGCTATGGGCGAGCGACTTTAACTTTGTGCGTGGAGAAGACTCGCTCGTCCGCGCGATATGGGCTGGCAAGCCCTTTGTGTGGCAGATTTATCCGCAGGACGACAACGCGCATCACGCCAAATTAGCGGCATTTTTGGATACATATTTGCAAAACATAGATGCGACAGCGGCGGCAACAGCAGCGCACATTCGCGCGGTGCATCGCATTTGGAACGACATTTCAAAAAATGATCCTGCAAGCCACATACTGATTGACCTGCAAGCATGGCAGTCTGTCAGCCTTGCGCAGCGTGACTTGTGGGGCGATCTTCCAGATTTAGTCGAACCATTGATCCAAACTGCCACCCATGTGTCCAGCTAAGCCCGCAAGTCATTCCAAATCACGTTGAGCTTGCCCTTCATGTCAGCCACCGTCTTGGCGCGATGGACTCTTGCGCATCTTCAAAATACAGGACACCTTCTTTATCCAGAAAAGTTCCTAAGACTCTAATAGTCCCCTTGAGAAGCCATGCTTTCAAACCGCGTGAGGTTTTTCAAGAAGGTCAGTTTGACGCGGCCTGTAGGGCCATTGCGCTGCTTGGCAATCAAAATCTCGGCCACCCCAGGCTCTTTGCTGTCCTTGTTGTAGTAGTCGTCAC
>CAZAIW010000121.1:0-3951 GCA_964485285.1 uncultured Burkholderiaceae bacterium
ACTTGATGCAGGGCCGATGTTCACCCTTTCCGAGGCCGTGTCGATTTCGGTCGAGACGGACGATCCGGCACAGACCGATAAACTCTGGGCAGCGCTAACCTCCAATGGCGGCGAGGAAAGCCACTGCGGCTGGCTTAAGGATCGCTACGGTGTGTCGTGGCAGGTTTTCCCGAGGAGGCTAACCGAGTTGACGCTCAAGGCCGACAAGCATGTGGCTGCCAAGGCGATCGCGGCGATGATGAAGCAAAAGAAGATCAACATTGCCGAAATTGAAGCGGCCGTTTGTGCGTAATAATTCATGGTCTAACCATTTATCCCTGCTGAATACCTTCGGCGGCTGAATTCAGGCGTTAGGCCGCACCTTTATCGTTATTCATAGGATGCAATGTTGTGTTCAGATCAATCTTATCGAAGCTTGCAGGCTCAAAGCCACAGCCAGCTTCCACACCCACACCACAGCTAACTCCAGCTACTGCAGCGTTAATGAAAACAATCGAAGAAATGCGTACGACTGATCCACTGGTTGGTGCAAAACTGGGGGCGAAGGAAGTCAATCAACGCCTCATCGATGCCATGAAGAATGCAAAAGGTGTTCATGTTGAGACTCTTTTCTGCGCATTGGGTGCCTTGGCAGGCTACGCCTGTCAAGCCAGCTTGCGTGCCCAAGCTCTCGAGAAGGGACTGTCGGAAACAGCAGTCTTCATTGTTATGGGTACACCGAATGGAAAGAAGTACTTCTATGGCGAGCAACTCAATCAAATGTTGGCCGAATCAAAGTATTCCGTTTGGAGTCTTGCGGCTGGCGCGGCGCAGCACAATGGCTGCTCCTCGCTTCCCGACATCTCCGAGATATTTAATCACACCACACAAACAGTGGGAGACGTTGAATTTGGTATCCCTCGCATTCCCGATGGGCATCAACCGGGAGATAAGCCCATCAATTACGTCAAAGTTCTATGGCCAAATCTTCTGCCAATCATCAAGCAGTTTTGCCACAAGCCAGCGGAGTGGCCCATATTGCTTGGGTTGGCGGTACAAGAAATTATGGATATGAGCAAAGGAGTCATTGCTCCCGATCTCGCCATAAAAATCGTCATGGAGAGTGCTATCCCGATGTCAAAGATTGATCTTGCAACGGCCTAGCCTCGCACCGCGCCTAAGACCCCCCATACAGCAACTATCACAGAAACCCTAAAGGAGCATCCCAATGAAAAATCGTCTATCAAACGCTTTGTTTAAAACGCCCGAAGGACTCATTTTCGTTTTCAGCAGCGTCATCTATTTGGCCATCGCGCTTTCAATAAAGCTTTCACCGGCAATGGCTTCCGTTTTTGGCTTCGCCGGATTTATGGCTATCTATATGCCGTTTTTTCTTCTGGTGTTTTTCATAAAAATCGGCGGCTACAAGAGCGACTTTCTCTCCACTTGGTTTAACACAGTCGTCATGCTCATCGTCGCTCTTATCCCTGTCATGATTGTTGCCAAGTCGGCTCTTCTCCGCTAAACGGTTAATGCCGCCCAAACTTTGCAAATCCGCAATGCCGAACTCAGCAGGGGCAAATGACCAAGTAGCTTCAAGAGCACAAATCGGGCTGGAGCCATCTCTTAGTAACCCCTCCACCGCCAACATTCCTCATTTTTCTGAAACATGCTGATGGCTTCCGCACGGTCATCCAACTGTTCTCCGCTAATGAGAGTTGGAAACGGGCACTCATCATTGAAGGGCGAATCAAAACGATTTCCGCAGAGCAACGAGACAGTCTCCTACAATTGGTTAGGGCAATGCCAAATGACTAGTATTTCGCTCGAAAGAGTCGCCTGCGGTGTCTGCTAAATTTAAACATTAGATCACTCAGACCGCACAAATGGATGTTGCCACTGTCAAAGAGCTTTGCAGCCACTACCCCGGTGCCACTTCAAAACGATACGGGTCGCCCAGCAATGTGCTTGTCTACTACGCGGGCGGCAAGAAGTTCGCTTACTTCAAAACCAGCGAACCGGAGCAGTGGCGTTTCAGTATTCGGACAACGCCCGAACGTTTCTTGGAGTTAACCGATGTGCACGGCATCAAGCCCGCCCGGTACATGGCAAGATTCCACTGGGTCACCATCGTGGATGTCCGCACTGTGCCCGTCGATTACCTTCGAGAATTGATTGAGTGGTCTTATACAAAGGCGGTCACTCGTACCCGCTAATGCCTCGTCACGTCCACGCCCGCAGGCACTTTGACGTTAAAACTGCTTAGTGAAAAGTAAAAACTACAGTGTAGTTAAAATCTATTTATGAGCACACTTCGCTTCGACTGGGATGAGCGCAAAGCCGCAGCCAATGCAAAGAAGCATGGCGTGGGCTTTGAGGATGCTCAATCGGTTTTTCTAGATGAGCGGGCAAAGTTAATTGACGACCCAGATCATTCCAAAAATGAAGAGCGCTTTGTTCTACTGGGTATTAGCAGCACGCTACGTCTATTAGTTGTGTGTCATTGCTATCGAGACGTGGGGAATGTCATTCGAATCATCTCCGCACGCAAGGCAAACGCCCGCGAATCAAAATTTTATTCATAGAGGTGTCAACATGCGCAAAGAATACGATTTCTCCACCGCCAGAAAAAATCCATATGCTGCACAGCTCAAGCAGCAAATCACCATTCGGCTTGATAAAGAATCCATTAGATACTTCAAGTCAATTTCTGAAGAGGTTGGACTTCCCTATCAGGGTCTCATCAATTTGTATTTGCGCGACTGCGCGGCATCACATCGAAAACTCAATCTGAATTGGACGTAGTTTCTGTGGCATTCACTGCCTCGTCACGTCCACGCCCGCAGGCACTTTGAAGTTGAAGTCAGCCGCCGACAAGCCGGTGTTGATGTGGACTCTGTCAAACTTGATCAGCGAGGTTTGACCAAAACTATCGACCATTTCAAGCGCCGCAATTTCCACGCCGGCAGGTGTTTGCTTAAAGCCGACTTTCACGCTTTGCAACAAGCTGCCGCTGTCTTGCTTACCTTTGGTTTTGGGTGTGGCTTGTACCCACTCCAAAACAGAATCGCCAGCATCCCCACTTGGGGAAGCTTTGCTGGGTATGGCTTGCAGCGTGAATTCGGCTTGCAGCGCTTGTAGATTGGGTGCGGAAGCAAATAAGGCTGCGGGGCTACCCGCCATCACGCCCGCAAGTTTGCGCGAGGTAACTTGATTCAAGTCCACATCGTAGAGCCACAGGGTTTGTCCATCGGCAATGATGGTTTGTTCAAATGGTTTGGTGTAGATGAATTTAAAGCGGTTGGGACGCAAAAACTCAAACGTTCCGCGCGAGAGCTTGACTTTGGCGGGTCTGCCATCGTTGCCAGCGGGCGAGGTGACGGTTTGCACAAACTCCGCACGACCGTTTTTAGTAGATTGGATGAAAGCGTCTAAGGCATCTAATCCACTGGCGTGGGCGGATAAAACACAAGCCAATGGCAGCGCAAAAAGAGTAAGAATTTGACGCATTAGGCAACCATCGTTTTTTTGGCCATGCGTTTAGCGTGACGCTCTAGCAATTCAGCCGCACGCGTTTGCCAACCTTTGCCCGTCGCCCGCCAGCGTGCTAATGCGTCTTTGTTCACACGAATAGCGATCTGCTCGGTTGTAGCCGTCCCCGCTGGTCTTCCACGTTGTTTAGCGATAGCCGTGCGAATAAGATGCGTGCATCGGGCGAATCTGCATCTTTTTGTGGCTCGCAACCTTCGTTCAAACGCGCATGAATTCTCGCAAAATCGCTATGACTCTCACCCCGTGCGCGGGCTGCTTTCATTTGTTCAAGCGTTATGTTCAAGCCATTCATCGTAAGCCTCTCTTTCTGATCTCTTTGCGGGTCTAAAGCTGATAATGCGAGGCACATCTAAGGGCTGACCATGTTTTTCTAAATTTGCCTGTCGCTTGGTTTCATCCCACGTATAGAGTTGCTGCATT
>CAZAIW010000121.1:3961-6799 GCA_964485285.1 uncultured Burkholderiaceae bacterium
CATTAATTGCGCGTCAATGATTTCTGCTCAATCAATTCCTTGCGCACTGCATGTGGGCTTGGCCAGCACTAGGATTCACTCCTTGCTGGTGTCAAAATTTCGCGCTGACCACTGCTGCTCAGGCTGCTAACGAGTCCTGCTTTTTCCATTGCCTCCAGCATATTGGCTGCGCGGTTGTAACCAATTTTCAGGTGTCTTTGCACCAATGAGATGCTGGCTTTGCGATTTTTCAAAACAATTTCGACGGCTTGATCGTAGAGTGCGTCTTTTTCTGATCCGCCTCCGCTGGAGCCATTGCCCATCAAGCTATCGAGCGAATCGCCGCCCTCCGCACCGCCTTCGAGCACGCCCTCGATATAGTTGGCCTCGCCTTGCGACTTTAAAAAATCGACCACGCGATGAACCTCGTCGTCGCTCACAAACGCACCATGCACGCGCGTGGGAAAGCCCGTTCCGCTGGGCATGTAGAGCATATCGCCCATGCCGAGCAAGGCTTCGGCTCCCATTTGATCGAGGATGGTGCGGCTATCGATTTTGCTGCTGACTTGAAACGCAATGCGGGTCGGAATGTTAGCCTTGATCAGCCCGGTACTCACGTCCACCGAGGGACGCTGGGTCGCCAAAATGAGGTGGATGCCAGCCGCACGGGCTTTTTGCGCAAGGCGGGCGATCAGCTCTTCGATCTTTTTGCCAATCACCATCATCAAGTCGGCCAGCTCGTCAATGACGATGACCAAATGCGGCAAGGCTTCAAGCGGCTCGGGCTCTTCGGTGTTGAGTGCAAACGGATTGGGGATGAGCTCACCACGCGCCTTGGCTTCCATGATTTTGCTGTTAAAGCCCGCTAAGTTGCGCACGCCCATTTTGCTCATGAGTTTGTAGCGACGCTCCATCTCCGCCACGCACCAGTTGAGGCCATGCGCCGCTTGCCGCATGTCGGTGACGACGGGGGCAATTAAATGCGGGATGCCTTCGTAGATGCTCATCTCTAGCATCTTGGGGTCGATCAGAAGAAGGCGAACTTCATGCGCCTGCGCTTTATAGAGCAGCGACAAAATCATGGCATTGATGCCCACCGATTTACCCGATCCGGTCGTTCCCGCCACCAAGCAGTGCGGCATTTTGGCAAGGTCTGCCACCACGGGTAAGCCCGCAATGTCTTTGCCCAGCCCCATCGTGAGCAGCGACTTGGCATCGTTGTATTCGTCTGCCCCCAAAATTTCGGATAAACGAATCATTTGCCGCTTGGCATTGGGCAGCTCCAGCGCCATGCAGTTTTTTCCGGGAATGGTCTCAATCACCCGGATGGAGACCAAGCTCAAGCTTCTTGCCAAGTCTTTGGCCAAGCCCACAATTTGCGAGCCCTTCACACCCGTGGCGGGTTCGATTTCATACCGCGTCACCACGGGGCCTGGCATGGCCGCAATCACGCGAACCTCCACACCAAAGTCTTTGAGCTTTTTCTCAATCAAGCGGCTGGTCATCTCCAGCGTTTGGGTGGAGACCGTCTCTTGCTTCATCAAGGGCGGGTCGAGTAAATCGACGCGCGGCAAATGCTTGCTGGTCTCGTCGATAAACAGCGTGTGCTGGCTCTCGCGTATCACACGCTTGCTCATCGTTGGCGCTTTCGGTTGCTCCACCTTGATGATGGGGGTTGCCACTAGCGGCAGCTCCGTCCTCATAGGCTCGGGCTTAGCGTCATGTGCATCAAAAGACGACGAGGCTGGCGAGGTCTCGTGCAGTTGGCTCACCGCCACACGGTCGTGCAGCACTTGTACCTCGCGCTCACGCGCCGCCTGCAAGCCAAACTCGACATCACGCGCCGCTTCCATGCGCCGCTGTTTGGTGGTGCGCAAGTGGTCAATCATGGCACCTAGCTGCTCAGCTAATTTGATCCACGTCAAGGGCAGTGCCCACTGCAAAATGACCAAGCACGCCATCAGCAAAGCCAATACCAGCGTGGCTTGGTAGGCAGCTAACCACGGGAAGGCTTTCAACATCAGGCTTGCCAGGCAGTGCCCTATCACACCGCCAGCACCGCTGGGCAAATAGGCATCTGCGCGTGCCCCCACCAACCACTCCATCATGCTCCCCAGCACGACCAGCAAAGCGACAGCAGCGCCGCTCCAGCGCCGCGGCTTGCGCTGCAGCCAACAGCTGTACACCAAGAGAATGATTGGAATCCACGCGATAGACCAGCCCGCCACATAAAGGGACAGATCGGCCACGTAAGCGCCTGCGCTGCCCAACCAGTTAGCCGTGTGCACAAGCGCACGATGGCTCTCATGTTTGCCGCTGGTTGACCATGCTGCGTCGTTGACCGAATAGCTCAGCAAAGCCACGAGCCAAGCCGCAAGCAAAACGAAGCAAAGCGCACGCTGGTACTTAGGCTGTAATTTCATAGCTGCATAAAATGGGAGAGTCAATCATCTGTTCCCTTGAGTTTACCCATCTACCCACTATGACCACCCCTCACACCGCATCCACCGCGCACAACGTCAAACATGCCAAAGTGCTGATTCTCGGCTCGGGGCCAGCAGGCTATACCGCTGCGATCTACGCTGCACGTGCCAACTTGGCTCCCTTGCTCATCACGGGTATCGCCCAAGGCGGACAACTGATGACCACCACCGAAGTGGACAACTGGCCCGCCGATGTGATGGGCGTACAAGGCCCTGAGCTGATGCAGCGCTTTCAAGAACACGCCGAGCGCTTTAAAACCGAGATCATTTTTGATCACATCAACAAAGTTGATTTTTCCAAGCGTCCCTTCACGCTATGGGGCGATACCGATCAATACACCTGCGACTCGCTGATCATCGCCACGGGTGCCTCGGC
>CAZAIW010000122.1:0-6785 GCA_964485285.1 uncultured Burkholderiaceae bacterium
GATGCAGACGGCGCAGATTTTGGGCGGCTATAGCCTTGGCGGTGCTGATTTATTACGCCGAGCGATGGGTAAAAAGAAGGCTGAAGAGATGGCCGAGCACCGCGCCATTTTTAGAGCCGGCGCTGCTAAAAATGACATTGGTCAGCAGCAGGCCGATGAGGTGTTTGACCTCATGGAAAAGTTTGCTGGCTACGGCTTTAACAAATCGCATGCGGCGGCGTATTCGCTGCTGGCGTATCAAACGGCATGGGTCAAGGTTCACTATGCGGCGGAGTTTTATTGCGCCAACATGACGGTTGAGATGGGCGACACAGACAAGCTCAAAGTGCTGTTTGAAGATGCGCAAAAAAATGGCGTGAACTTTGAAGCGCCTGACATCAATCGCGGCAGTCACGACTTTGTTCCGGTCACCGATCAACTGATTCGGTATGGCCTAGGCGCGGTCAAGGGAACCGGACGACAAGCCATAGAAGCCATTGTGCTGGCGCGTGATACCGATGGCGACGGTTTATTTAAAAGCCTGTTTGATTTTGCCCGGCGCGTGGACAGAAGCAAGCTCAACAAACGAACCGTTGAGGCGCTGATTAAAGCGGGTGCGTTCGACTCCTTGCACCCCAACCGAGCTGCCAGTCTAGCCAGCGTTGATTTGGCTTTTGATTTTGCCGAAGCGCAAAGTAAAAACGCCAATCAAGTTGGACTGTTTGATATGGGGGACGACGCGCACGGTGCGAGCGATCAAGAGCCTCCCATGGTCGAGGCCACGCCGTGGGGTGTTGGACAGCAGTTGTCACAAGAAAAAATGGCGCTTGGATTTTTTATGTCTGGGCACTTGTTTGATGCGGCCAGCCTAGAAGTGCGGCAATTTGTCAGCAAAACCATTGAGGAGCTGGGTGCGTCTTCGGGGGATGCGTATTCGCGTGAGCCACTGCTTTTGGCGGGCATTGTGTGCGATCTGCGGGTGATCAACGGGCAGCGTGGCAAGTTGGCCATTTTTAAACTGGATGACAAAACAGGTGCCATCGAAGCCACGGCGGACGAGGCTTTGCTCAATGCGCACAAGGAGCTGCTGGCGGACGATCAACTCATCATTTGCCAAGCGAAATTGCAGCCGGATCGCTTTTCTGGAGGCTATAGGCTGGCGATTAACAAAATATGGGACTTGCCCAGTGCGCGTTGTCGCTTTGCCAAGCACTTATGGGTGGGCGCGCAGCAAACGCCGCACAGTGATGGCGTGCAGCGCACCCTGGGCTCTATGCGCAACATCATGAAGGACTTTCCACCACGGCGTGAGTTGACCGATCAGGGCGAGTTTTTTAAGGGGCTTGGTATTCGTTTGGAGATCACCAAGGTGCAGCCTCAGGTGGCCGCCACAGCGCAGATTCAATTGGGGGAGACGGCTAGGTTTTTTCCCACCGATGCGGCGCTCGCCAGCTGGTATGCGGCGCTGGGTTCTGAGCACATCAAAGTGGTTTATTAAAGAACCGCTGCATCACTCGATTCTGATGAGATGGAGCTGGTCGAAGCCTTTGTTTGCTTTTCGTCAACCCATTCAAATGTCTTGAAGTCAAAGCCTAGCTCGACGGTTGGTTTGATCACTTTGAAGTAGGGCGATACATCAAAGTCACGTGGTGTAAAGAGTGTGTGGTCGCGCTGGCGAAAGCGCTGTTTTTTTGTCAAGGTCGGCAAAATCGGATAACGCACATGGCGAAAAATATCGGCCACCAAAGTCGAGCAAATTGCTTGAGTGGGCTCACCACTGCCAAAGGTGAGCAGCTTGTGGCGGTGCGTGGCTGGAAAGGGCAACACGGGAATCAGGTAGCGCACCAAGTCAAACACATTGCGCAGATCGTAGCTGCCGCCTAGCTTGGTGAGCGCGTAGCGGCGCAGCTCATTCACGTCGTCTTCCGTCAGACCCACGGGGCGGCAAATGCGCACGTGGTAGCCTTTGAGCGTGGCTAGGTCGGAGTGAATAATCCCTTTGGAGATGTCGGCTTCAATCAACTGATCGTGATGGGTTTTCCCATGGACATCGATGCTGCCAACAAAAAGCGTGGTGTGTGACCACGTGGACTGGGTGAGGTACTTAATCGCCACACTGAACTTGGAGCGACCCTCGACCAAGATCACATCACCGGGGCGTGCGCATTGGCGGACGGCCTCTATATCGGTGGGAAAACCAATGCTGGCTTTTTTATTTTCTGTGCTCAAGTAACGCCCGAGCCAACCGCCTAATCGTCGTGCCAGTGTGTTCATGGATGCACTTACTCCTTTAGATGCCACACCAAGGTAAAGGGCGCTGGAAATTGACCATTTTGATCACGCGGTAAGGTCTCTGTTTTCTCAACGCCGCGTAGTACGGCGCTATCCCAAGCCGCATTGCCACTGGATTTTGTGATGCGCAGTGGCAGTGCGATCGTGCCATCAGGTGCGAGGCGAATTGCGATTTCTACCGTCAAGTCGCCCTCCATAGCGCCTGCATTTTGGAACACGATGTTGGGGCGAATTTTCGCTTTGACCTTATCTCTGTAACTGCTGGAGGGGCCCGTGTTTTGGGGTGCGGTACCGGCGTTAGATGCGGTGCCGACTCCACCGGCCAAGCCAGCCATGCGTTTGATTTGATCTTGCCTGAGTTGCTCGCGCAGCTGGTTATTTTTTTCTTCGCGTTGCTTGGTTGCGTCTGCTTTGGGGTCTGCCTTGGTGTGCGGCGCAGGTTTGATCGGCTCTTTGGTTTTTTCCCTCATCTTTTCTTTGACGCTTGCTTTGGGCTTCACTTTCTCGGTCACGATGTGAGGCTCTTTTTCTGGAGCCCTTGGTGGTTCTGGCTCCGGAGCCGGTGCTGGCTGCACGGCCAATGGTGGTGCGGCTTGCAGGAGAACATCACTCCATAATTCTGCCGATACCGTCACCGTTTCAACCCTGCTGCGCCATGTGGTGCCCCAAGCCAACGCGGCAATTAAAAAACCGTGCGCGACTAAGGCTAGCGCAAAGCTACCAGCCTTGGAGGGTTCGGGCGGCGGAGCAAAGCTAGAGGCTGGCGTGCTGGCAGATGTCATGGCGCGAGTTGCCACCCCGTGCTAGGGCGCAAGTTGAACGGACAAGCCAATACGCGGTAAGCCGGCACGCTGTAGTGTGTCCATGACGCGCACCACGTTTTCGTAGCGCACGGACTTGTCGGCGCTGATCACCACAGCGACATGGTTCAGGTTCGCCAAGGACGTGGCGGTAGCGGGTGCACCGCTAGCCCCACCATCAGCGGGAGTGCTTTGCAGTGTGCGCTGGATGGAGGGAATGAGTTGATCTTTGCTGACCACTTGCTCATTGCCGCCATCCACTTTGAGCCGAAGGGTCTCATCCAGTCCAATGATGACTTGCACCACGCGGTCAGGCTGTTTAGCGGCTTTGCCAACGCTAGGTAGATCAATCATGCTGGGTGTAATCAGGGGCGCTGTCACCATAAAGATGATGAGTAACACCAGCATGACATCGATAAATGGCACCATGTTGATCTCTGCCATGGTGCGACGGCCCCTGCGGCTAGTGCCTCTGCTTGAGCTTTGTAGGGCTGCCATGACTAGCGTCCGGGTGTTGTCATCGAGGGCGAGCCAGGGGCGTGCGCAGGCGGCGCGGATTGCAGCGTGACCGAGCGCTGGAGGATGTTGGAGAACTCCTCGATAAAGGTCTCCATTTGATTGGCGACGCGGTCGATTTGCCGCGCAAAACGGTTGTAGGCGACAACGGCTGGGATGGCGGCAAACAGCCCAATGGCTGTTGCGACTAAGGCTTCGGCAATGCCCGGTGCGACCGTTGCCAGTGTGACTTGCTGCAAGGCTGCAAGGCCGGTAAACGCATGCATGATGCCCCAAACCGTGCCAAAGAGTCCGACATAGGGCGAGACCGATGCAACCGAGGCAAGGAAGGATAAGTTGGACTCGATCACGTCGAGCTCGCGCTGCAAGGAGGCGCGCATCGCGCGGCGTGAGCCATCGAGCAGCAGTCCTGAATCAGAGGCGCGGCGAGCGGCTAATGATTGGTGTATTTTTTGAAACTCTCGCATGCCGCTGGCAAAGATGCGTTCCATCGAGCCGTTGGATTTGGCGTTTTGCGCTGCACTTTGGAATAACTCGGACAAGGCTTTGCCAGACCAAAATTCGCGCTCAAAAGTTTCGTTTAAGTGAACCGTTCGCTTAAGTGCCCAAAGCTTGCCAACAATGACAGACCAACTCATCACCGAGATGACCAGCAGGAGCACCACGACACCCTTTACCACCCAGCTAGCGTGCAAAAACAAGGAGACAACGGAGAGGTCTTGATTCATTTTTTAGCCCTTTTTAACCATCCGATCAACGCGCTGATCTAACTCGTTCGGACGCAGCGCCAACCCAAGTTGATGCAAGACACCATTGACGTATTTGTAACCATCGGTTCCGCCAAATGTTTTGGCTAGTTCGATGCATTCGTTGAGCACCACGCGCCTTGGCACGTCGAGGCAGTAGAGGTACTCGTAAGCGCCAATCCACATCACCGCGTGCTCGATGGGTGATATTTCACTCCAGTCACGATCAAGGTAGCGCGATAGTTGCTCGTTTAGCTGCGAGGCCTCGCGGGCGCAGCCGTAAATGAGCGCATCGTAATGCTCGGCACTGCACTTATTGAAGCCCAAGAGGTCACGGGTAAAGACATCAATAGCCGAGATGTCGTTTTTGCCGACCATCAATTGGTACAGCGCTTGCAGGGCAAATTCGCGTGCACGGGCACGTGGTGATGTGCCTCTGGTTTTGAGCGGTTTGACCGCAGCTACTGCCGTCATCTCGCTCATGCCATGCCATTCAGTAAGTTAGCCATTTCAACCGCAACCCTAGCGGCATCAACGCCTTTGTCGGTTTGACGCGCTTGCGCCTGCGCTTCATCCTCAACGGTGAGAATGGCGTTGGCAATAGGTAATTGATTGTCTAAAGCCACGCGCGTAACGCCCGCACCCGACTCGTTGGCGACTAGCTCGAAGTGGTAGGTTTCGCCTCGGATGATGCAGCCTAGTGCGATGAGCGCATCAAATTTTTCTTGCTCTGCCATGGCTTGCAGCACACTGGCGATCTCTAAAGCGCCGGGTACGGTGATGTGCTCAATGTGCTTGGCTTGAACCCCCAGTGCTAAGAGCTCGTCGTAGCAAGCTTGAAACAGTGCATCGGTGATAGGCGCATTAAAGCGTGCTTGCACGATACCAATATAGAGTTTTTTCCCGTTAAGTAGGTTGGTGGCATTTGCCACCACGCCTTTGTCTGCGCCAAACATTAAAGAGTCCTTTGTAAGTAGTTGGTGACTTCTAAGCCGTAGCCTGTCATGCTGGGCATACGCCTTGGACTGGCCATGAGCGTCATTTTTTTAACACCACAGTCTCGCAAAATTTGTGCGCCGATGCCATAGGTTCGCAAATCGATGGCACTGGTGGGCAGCTGATTCGACGGCGGGTGCAAGTCTTGTGTTTGTTCGAATTGCGCGAGCAAGTCTGCACTGCTCTCGCCGCAGTTCAGTAAAACCGCAATGCCCGATCCCGCTTGAGCAATGTGTGCCAGCGCTGCGTCTAGGCTCCAAGTGTGCAGTGGTCGTCCCGTTTCTAGGGCATCCATCAGGGAGAGCGGCTCGTGTACGCGCACCAGAACGCTGTGATCGCTACTCAGTTTGCCCTTCACAAGCGCCAAGTGGAGGGATTGACTAGGTGCATCAATGTAGGCGTGTGCGGTGAATTCCCCCCAAGCGGTTTGGAGCTGGCGTGTCGCGCGGCGTTTAACCAATGTCTCGGTGCGGCTGCGGTAAGCAATCAGGTCGGCGATGGTGCCAATTTTGAGTCCGTGCTCGGCCGCAAAAATTTGTAGATCGGGCAGCCGAGCCATTTCGCCATCGTCTTTCATAATTTCGCAAATGACGGCTGCTGGCGAGCAGCCCGCCATGGTGGCTAAATCGCAGCCTGCCTCGGTATGACCTGCACGCATGAGCACGCCGCCATCAACGGCTTGTAGTGGAAAGATATGTCCTGGCTGCACGAGGTCGCTGGCAACCGCGTCTTTGGCAACAGCCGCTTGAACGGTGCGGGCGCGATCAGCGGCAGAAATGCCGGTTGTCACGCCTGTTGCAGCTTCAATGGAGACGGTAAATGCGGTGCTGTATTTGCCACCATTTTTGGGCACCATGGGCGGTAGCCGAAGCGCTTCGCAGCGCGTGCGGGTCAGGGTTAGGCAAATAAGGCCACGCCCATATTTCGCCATAAAGTTAATCGCCTCTGCGCTGACGTGATCGGCTGCCAGCACCAAATCGCCTTCGTTTTCACGATCTTCTTCATCAACCAAGATGACGATCCTGCCAGCAGCCATGTCGGCGACGATCTCTTCAATAGGTGAGATCGGTGTTGCTATTTGACTCTTGTTTTTCATAGGGCTTTGATTATCGGTTATCGTCACCTGTTATCGGATTTGCCCACGATTTTCTTTGCCTACTCGGACACCACAATGGATTGTTTACCTCAACTGCATGTAGCCGCTCTTCACGATGTAGCGGGCTATCGTGGTGATACGTCAGGACTTGGTGTCTTATGTCGCCGGCCCATGTTGCTTGGACCTGAGTGGATGGCGGGCGCTGGGCGCTTTAGGAATTCGGTTGCGGGATACAGCAACTATGTCTCGATGGGCTATCAGCCTTGGACGGTGCAGGGTGTCCGTTTGGGCGGTTTTGCAGGCATCATTAACGGCTATCCCTATCGGTCAGGGGGGTACTTCCCCTATGCCGGTACGATG
>CAZAIW010000123.1:0-6719 GCA_964485285.1 uncultured Burkholderiaceae bacterium
CCAATAGTTTGTGATGCGGCACGGCTTCAAACATGGGCGCAACGGCAACCCCATCGCATACGCTGTGGCGGGTGTCGTCGTCATCGTTGCAGTGATCGCCTGGCTCGCTCCTAACTTATCACCCGTCCCGCAGGCCATGCAAAACAAGGCTTCCCAAGGCAATGGGCTCACAACCCAATCCACACAAGGCGTGCAGGATGGCAACCAAACAAAAACAGACACTGGGGCCGTTTTAGCCATCGCCAAAGAGCGCTGCATCATGTGCCACGGCGAGGCCATGCAGATGAAGAACATTCGCTTGGACTCGGCTGAGTTACTCGAAAAAAATGCAGCGCTGGTTTATCAGCAAGTCGTTGTAACCAAGCTCATGCCGATGAACAACGCCACGGGCATCACGCCCGCTGAGCGCCAAGCTATTGCGACTTGGTTTGAATCTCAGAAAAAATAATCGCTGGCGGATCGTAGGGAGCAGCGCATGAACTAGCCCCACAGCGCGGGCTTGTTCACCATCAAGTAAAACACTGCCACCATGCTGATGAAGGCGGGATAACCCAACCCTTCCCACCAGCGGCGGTATGTCTCATACAGCGCCGGTAATTCAGTTTGATGCGCCACGGCGGCCTGCGCCATGGCGTGCATTTTTATTTGTAGCCACACCACTGGCAACCAGCACGCACCCGCCAACAGATACAGTCCAAACGACAAAACAATCCACGGCGTGGCAAGCGGGAAGCCCGCCAGATACACCATCGCAAAACCTGTGATGGGCTGCACGATGACGGCTGGTGTGGTGAACCACCAATCGGCGCGTACGCACAGGCGGGCGACTTGCGTTTTCACCGCCAAGCTGTTGCTGCGATTGGCAAAGAAAAGATAGTAGGCCGACCCAAAACCCGTACCCACCAAAAGCACACTTGAAACGATGTGCAGAAATTTAAGGACAAGATAGTGACTCATACGCGCTCCGATCGAATCAAAACCCACAGGATGACCGCTATGGGAACATTTTTAAGCAGTGGTCCCAAAGGGTGCAACCACAAATGAGGTGTTAGGGCAGTTGCAATGAGCGTCATAAGTACCATGCCCGCCAAGGCAAACCAGTAAACGCTTGCACGAGGAATCAGCCACAAAGCCAAGCCGATCAGGGCATCTGCCATAGCACCACTGCAAATCAAGCCATCCATCCACCGTGGATCAGTCATGCCCGCAGCCACAAGCAGCGCGGTACTTTGACCCTGTAGCTCTACCGCACTGACCAGCGCGGTCATCATCCACACCGCCACCAAACTCAGGCGCAGCAGTTTTAGCGACTCCATGCGCGACTCCAAAACTGATCGGTGGGCAATAGCTTGCCGCCCAGTACCTGCGCAAATGCTGGCGAGTTCGACACGTTATCGTGCGCCAGTAAAGCCAGCGTCTCGCTGCACCAAGGCGCAACCGGAATGTAGTCACCGATTCGCGCACTGATTCGACTCAACCAATCGGGCAGCGCAGCAATATGCGCTCGTCCATAACCTTGCTGCGTGCGCAAGCTGGCAATGAAGTCAACCAGTGGCAGCGCTGTTGCGCCCACGCATTCGTACAGCGCATCAGCTTGTGTGCGCTGCACCAGTAGCGCCACACCCCTTGCCAAATCGCCAACCGCTATCGGCTGCACCCGCGCCGTCAGTACCGGCTTTGGCAAAACAACCAAGGGCAATTTAGATAAGGCGACAAACATCTGGCTACTAGCACCGCCTGAGCCAAACACAATGCTGGGGCGAAGCACGGTAGCGTTCAATTGCCCTGCAGCATGGAGCTGTAGCAGATGCGCATCAGCCGCTCGTTTGGTGCTTGCGTAGCGGGTGGGGTTATCTTGTGCGTCGTCCCCAACACCCAGCGCCGAGATATGGATGACGCGCAACAGCTTACCGCGCAAGCGACCCGCTTCGCAGCAAGCGTCAAACAGCGCTTGGGGAGTATCGGTATGCACCGCTTGAATCGGACGGCGCACCGAGTCGCGCAGCACGCCAACGGCATTGATGACGGCATCGACTCCCTCAAGGCGCGGCAACCAATCGGCCAGTCGAACATCGCGGGCGTAGTCAACCACCAGCTGCTGGTGAGCGCCCCGTGCTGACCCAGCGCCAACCACCGTATGTCCCAGCAACTCCAGCTCCGTGCGCAAATGCCGCCCGATAAAACCACCGGCTCCGCATAAAAGTATCTTCATAGGGTTCCCCTTTTTTGATGAGTGTGCAGCGCTGCGCTTTCACACAAACCATCTTGGCACGCAGCACTCAGCGCCACGGCTTGCTTGGCTTTTTGTAAAAATGTTTGATGCATGAATGCATTGAATATCTTGTGCACACCCAGCCTAGAGAGCACATAACGATGGCGCACGATCCACGGGTACATACGCTCAAACACAGGCTTAGCAAAAACAAATGCCCGAGCGATGCGCTGCATGTGCGCAGCGCGGTAGCAAACCACGAACACATCGGTGGCTTTGAGCCAGTCACCTTTTGCATCAATGGCGTGAATGCAATGCATCAGAGTGGTTTGATCGAACGGCAAACGACTCGCGTCAAAATCTGCGCCCGAACAATCAACCATGCGCAAAAGACCTTGCTCATCACGAGCGGTAAGATTTTCAATTTCGCTTCGGCAAAGCTGGCACGAATGGTCGTAATACACCGTAAGCGGAAACTGCACCTGCTGTGGCATCGTCCATGTGACTGGGGTTACGCTGGGCATCTTGATCTCCTTTTTAAGATGATTTAAAGAACGACTTGATCTGCTTTGTGATCGACAGTTCACGGCGGCTGGCTATGGTTTGCTGCCACGCACCAGACTTTGAATTTTTGCGCCCAGCTTCATCACCTTGAGTAGCGTGGCTGGCTCCAACCGAAGCATTTCGTCCGCCCAAATGCCCAAGGTATCCATTAACGCCAAGCACTCTTTGACGCGCAGTTGACTGGACTTTTCTTCGTCTTTAAAAGAAGGCTCTGCCACCATCTCGGTGAGCAAACTGATCGTTGGGTCAAACTCGCGCTGCTTGCGCTCGCTCACGACGGTGCGAAACAGCGCCCAAACATCGGAACTGGTCTCGAAATGATCGCGCCTATCACCCATGAGGTGAACGACCCGAATCAGATTCCAATTTTGCAGCTCCTTGAGACTATTGCTGACGTTAGAGCGCGCCACATTGAGCGTGAGCGCGATCTCATCGGCTGCTAGCGGTCTGCCAATATAGAAGAGCAGCGCGTGAATTTGCGAAACCGTCCGGTTAACACCCCAGCGCGAGCCCATCTCGCCCCAATGCAAAACAAAACGCTCTGCTAAGGGAGAGAGTGTTAAGTGGGTCGTACCTGTGGATTCGGTGTTTGCGCTCATCATGGGCTCCTTGTTGGAGCGATTATCACAAAATCATAAATTTCTGTCAATACAGAAATTAAAGATAATTCAAATTCAGAAGATTGCTTTTCTCTTTGGTATTTACCGCCTCGCCCCAGCGATACGGCGATACGGCGATACGGCGATAATCAAAGCATGCGCCTCACACCCCATGAACAAGCTGTCATTAAAGCCGCCAGCCAGCGGCATTTTTCTACTCCTGTGCGCGTTTTTGGCTCGCGCCAAGAAGGTGTGTGGCTATGAAAATCAACTTCACCAAAATGCAAGGTGCGGGCAACGACTTTGTTGTGCTGGACGAAACGCAGGGGCTTCTAGGGCTGACAGCGGTGGACTACCGTCGCCTAGGTGATCGGCACTTTGGCGTGGGCGCTGATCAAATTTTGTCGGTACGTGCCGCGTCGTCTCCTGATGTTGATTTTGATTACGTCATCCACAACAACGACGGCAACCAAGTCGAACACTGCGGCAATGGCGCACGCTGCTTTGTCCGCTTTGTGCGCGAGCATGGGTTGACCCACAAAACGACCATCAAGGTGCGTACGCATCATCGCGTACTCACATTAACCGAAGCGGCAGACCAGCAAGTCACCGTGGATATGGGCGCTCCCATTTTTGATGCTGCGCTCATTCCCTACCTAGCCCCCAGCGCCAACGCACCGCGTGACTGGGACTACGTGCTGTCCATGGGCAACCCGCACGCTGTTTGTGTGGTCGATGCTGCCGTAACCAACCGCCAAACCACGCCGCTCTTAACGCAAGGCCCCTTGATTCAAAGCAACCCGGCATTTCCGCAAGGTGTCAACGTGGGTTTTATGCATGTTGTCGATCGCCAAACGATCCAGCTGCGCGTCTATGAGCGCGGTGCCGGCGAAACGCTGGCTTGCGGCACCGGCGCGTGCGCGGCTGTTGTGGCTGGCATTCAACTGGGCTTGCTCGGCAGCACCGTGCGTGTGCACACGCTAGGCGGCGAGCTGACGATTAGCTGGGACAAACAAACACCCCAAGCCTCCGTGATGATGACGGGGCCTGCCACGACCGTTTATCACGGAACCATCGATTTATAAGCACCGTCCATTTATGACCTCAGTCACTCCCACCATTACCGAAGACGATATTGCGCAGTATTTGCTCACGACACCCGATTTTTTTACGCGGCACGCTGAGCTGCTGGCGCGTGTGCAGCTCACGCATCCACACAGTGGCCGCGCCATTAGTCTGGCTGACCGGCAAATTGAATTGCTACGCGAGCGCTACAAGCAGTTGGAGCACAAGCACGTGCACCTGCTAGGCCTTGGCAAAGAGAATGTCGGGCTGGCGAATAAGCTACATCAATGGGTGCTGGGTTTGTTGGCGTATGCGGGCAGCCCTGACCGCGCGGCAACCGCGCTGCAACTGTGCTCCAGCCTTGAGAGCATTTTTGATATGCCTCGTGCGGTGGTAGATACGCGGCAAACCTCGCACGATGCGGCAGCGCGCATGACCTCTCCGGTTTGCGGCTTGTCCAGTGATCCGTTTTTCCTTGACAACCACATCACCGCCTGCCTGCCCAATCCCGCCGAGGCCAAGTCACTGGCCGTCATCGCCTTGCCGACTCTTGGACTGCTCGTCTTGGCCTCGCCTGACCCACAGCGCTTTACGGCGCAGATGGGTACCGAATTTTTAACGCGCTTAGGTGAGTTAGCGCACGCCGCGCTCCATGCATGAGTTGCTGCTCGCTTACGTGACGCACGTGCGCACGGGCAAACGTTTGTCCGAGCGCACCGTTCAGCTCTACACGCAAGAGCTCGCCAAGCTAGGCGCATGGTGCGATCAGCAACAGCTTGAGCTGACCCACGTGCAGCCTGTACACATCCGCCGCTGGTTGGCTGGTGCACATAGCCAAGGGCGCACGGGACGCACCTTGGCGCTTGGGCTATCAAGCTGGCGGGGCTTCTTCCAGTGGCTGGTGCTGCAAGGGCGTATCGCGCATAACCCTTGTCTTGGCGTGAGGGCTCCCCAAGTGGCCAAGCCGCTGCCCAAAGCCCTAGGGGTGGATGCTGCCATGGCGCTTGCCAACTACGCGCCAAAGAGGCAAATTGAAACAGCCGATAGCCTACAAGCCTTATACCGCTTGGCTTTTGAGGCGCTTACCGTGGAACTCCTTTACGGATGTGGCTTGCGGGCAAGCGAGTTGGTGGGACTTGACGTTTCAGCCAGTCCCTCAGCCCTGCAAAGCGTTTATGGTTGTATTGACAGTGACAGCGACGAAGTCCATGTTTTTGGCAAAGGCAGCAAACGCCGCATGATGCCACTGGGCGAGCAAGCGCGGCTGGCTTATCTTGCCTACTGTCCGCTGCGGCAACAGCTGGCCGAGGCTTTGCTCGCACAAGGTGTCGTCTGCGACGCGGCACTCTTTCTGAGCGCACGCGGTCAGCGCATCACCCGGCAAACGGTGTGGTCGATGCTGCGCCGTCGTAGTCAGCATGCGGGACTGGATTTGCCCGTTCACCCTCACATGCTGCGCCACAGTTTTGCCAGTCATGTGCTGCAATCAAGCCATGACCTTCGGGCTGTCCAAGAGCTGCTGGGTCACAGCTCGATTGCCAGCACGCAGGTTTACACGCGCCTGGACTTTCAACATTTGGCGCAGATATACGACAGCAGTCATCCAAGAGCCAAACTGAAGAAGGAGTCACCATGATCATCGTCACGGGCGGCGCTGGTTTTATTGGCAGCAATTTTGTGCTCGATTGGTTTGAGCAAGGCGGCAGCGCAGCCGAGCCAATCGTGACGATTGATGCGCTCACCTACGCTGGCAACCCGGCCAATCTGGCGCCACTGCAAAACAACCCCCAACACGCGCTCGTACATGGCGACATTGGCGACGCGGTTTTGGTGGACGCATTACTCGCCATGCACCGCCCCCGCGCCATCATTCACTTTGCCGCAGAGTCACATGTGGATCGCTCCATCCATGGCCCCGAAGACTTTATTCAAACCAATATCGTGGGGACGTTCCGCCTGCTCGAATCAGTGCGCGCGTACTGGGTCGGGCTGCCTCGCAGCGAGCAAGCATCGTTTCGTTTTCTGCACATCTCAACCGATGAGGTCTATGGCTCACTGGCGCCCACCGATGCGCCTTTTACCGAAACGCATCGCTACGCGCCCAACAGCCCCTACAGCGCCTCCAAGGCTGCAAGCGATCACTTGGTGCGCGCCTACCACCACACCTACGGACTGCCCGTACTGACCACGCATTGCAGCAACAACTACGGGCCACTGCACTTTCCTGAAAAGCTCATCCCCCTGTGTCTTCATCGCGCACGGACAGGTCAACCCTTGCC
>CAZAIW010000124.1:0-6715 GCA_964485285.1 uncultured Burkholderiaceae bacterium
CCACCATGAGTCCGACTCATATTCAAAAAAGATGATAAAATTCTTCTCACAAAGGAGTTCCGTAGTGAACATAATAAGTTCGACTATCGCCTTCCTGGTGGAAAAGTTTTTGATACTCTCGCTGATATGAGAAATTTCTCTGGTGATATTCTTGATGCTGCGAGATGAGCAGTAATCCGTGAAGCAAAAGAAGAATGTGGATTTGATGTACGATATGATTCCCTTGAACTCTTCATAATCTCTCCATGTTGAGCGACAATCGAGTGGGATTTATATTATTTTATTGTATCAGATTTCGATGATACAGGCATGCAGGATCTCGAAGAGTGAGAATATATCACATTCGATTGGTATAATGAACGTGATATTATCGAACTGGTAAGAAAAAATGAAATCTCTGAAGATAGAAGTAAATGAATTTTATGGCAATATTTTCTACAAAATAATTAAAATATCTTTTTATGAAAGGCTCGAAACGCATAACAAATGAAGAAGAAACGATTAGTTATTATAGGAGAATTGCAAAAAAATGGGCAAATGAAAGAAGGGATCTTTACTGGGAAGATGAGTTAAAGAAATTCTCAGAATTATTAGCATCACCCGCAAAAATCCTAGAAGTAGGATTTGGGAGTTGACGCGATGCTAAATGGTTTATTAGTAATGGTTACCAGTATACTGGATTTGACATTGTGCCTGAATTTATCAATCTTGCACCAGAAGATACTACAGGAAGATTTTTATTATGAGATATGAATCATCTTGAATTTTTATGAAATGAGTATTTTGATTGATTTTGGGCTTGTGCTTGCTTTGTTCATACACCAAGATGAAATCTTCCGAATATTTTAAAACAAATGAAACATTTTCTAAATAGTGATGCTGTTGGTTTTATATCCATACAACAATGAAAAGAGGATGGTTGGGTAGAGCAACTTTTAGAAGATGGAACAGCCTATAGACGTTTTTTCGTATATTATACAGAAGAGACTATGAGAAGCATACTAATTGATGCTGGTTTTGAAATACTGTGAATAGATCATAACAAAAATGATCCGAAAAAATGGCTTTCTTTCTTTGTGAGAAACAAGTAAAGACAACCTCCGTTCACACTTCTGACAGATCGAAATCTGGGACAGTGAGCATTTCCGAAACTCCGTACACCTCGAACAAATATTTCAGGAAATCGGCCATGAACACTACTTCATGAATATCGTCGATATCCGGAAAGGAACTTCACTCATCGTCTCGAACCAACCGCATCTCCTCGAGAAACTCTGAACATCCCTCAGTATTCCCATCGTAGGAAATACCCTCCACCTCCCGCACCTCATGCTCCGAAAGGAGATTTATCCGATTATACAGTAAATCAATATGTCAGGGAAAAATACTCTATCCATTCTAAACTTTCCAGATGAAAGAAAAAACCTCTCAAACTGAGTTCAGTGGATCATATCTGGAATAGGAAAAATCAATGGTGATAATGAAGAGAAATCAGTATGGAAACCTTTTTCTCTCACACGAGCTATTACCTCCTTAGTGAGCAATATAATTGCTTTAACCGATGAAGAACTGGTAGCATTCTGAGAAAGAATAGAGGTAGTAGAAAAAGAAAAAAATGGTATAAAAAATACTATTTTGGCCATACTGCTTATAAAATTTTCAAATATGGAAGATGAAAATGAAGGAAGGAAAATTTTATTAGAAGACGATTTGCTAAAATCACCGTTTTCTGTAGAATCAGAAGTATAAAAAGCGTTCGAGCGGCTATCACCCGCGAGCTGAGGGAAGCAATGTCTCTGTCATTGCGAGGAACGAAGCAATCCAGTCACAGAATAGAATCCTCCGGAGTTGCAACACTTCGTGAAAAAATCTACCAATCAAGTATCCGCTTTCGGTGGTACCTCTTGGATTCGTCATTGCGAGGAACGCGCCCTGAGCTTCAGCGAAGAAGTACTCTTGGAGTGAAGCAATCCAGCAATAAAAAATCTAAGCCAAAAGCACACAATTTTATTTATTTGTGTGTTTTTTATTTTTATGGAGAAATTGAAAGAATTACTAAAACCATATATCTGAAAAATCATTGTATGAGTAATGATTACTTTAGCAGTCATACATTTTATTATCAATTTTGAACTTGTTCAGAATACAAATCTTATAGAACAATCATGGATCAATCTTATAAATTGATATATTCTCATTATTACAATGTCTACTGGCTTCAGTCTTTTAATATGGTTAGCATTTTTTATGGGTCAAGAAACAGCCAAAGATTTGGAGAAATTTCTTTTGAAAAATCTTACTACAGCATGCTTTCTTTCAATACTAGTACTTTGAGTCTATTGATTAGAGGGAAAACTAGATAAAAATTTTACACTAACAGCAATCGGAGCAATACTTGTATTTTGGTACTGATATAAAACTTATGAAAGAGATAAGGAGATTGAAGCCCTTATACATTACTGAAAAGAATATAATATTGCAGTTAATGATATACCAGAAAAAGGAATATGAGGACTTTTAAATGAGTGGTATACACAATATTTTTTATATAATAAAGGATACTTAAAAGATGATTACTGGATTGAATTAGAATATTGAATTAAAAAAGATTTATTAGAAATTCTATTGGTAGAATATGATGCTTATATTTCAAATAAAGATCAGTATCTTTCTGATGAATATCAAAAAGTTATTGATTATATATCACGATCGAGTGCACTTTCAGTTTTTGATCCAAAGAAGTTAACTCTCGCAAATAAATTCTTGCCTTATTTTAAACACGTTATTACTGAAGTGATTTGATTAATAAAAGAATTAAAAGACTACAAAAAAGATAATACATATCAATGGTTTGAAATTTATACTAAATAATTCTTTCTCCCTATGTTTCCACCCACCTCTCCTCCACAATCCTTTCCAGTACTCGAGAAATTCGATGAATGGAATGAGGAGAAAAAGTACACAGAGTCACAACAAAATCGCACATCATTTAAGGAGCGAGATATTTTCTATATCAAGGCTGGGAAAAATATAGGATTTGAACAAAATGGAAAATGAGAAAAATTCGCTCGTCCGTTTGTTGTAGTAAGAAAATTTAATAATCAGATTTTTTGGTGAGTACCACTGACAACAAAAAAGAAAGAATGACAATACTATTACTCATTTTTCTGTGAAAACATCGAACAAACCGCGATAATATCGCAACTGAAACTCGTGGATGCAAAGAGAATGCTTGATAAAATTGGCATGATTCCACAAGCTGACTTTAACCTTCTAAAACAAAAAATCAAGAACCTATTATAGTTCTTGAAAGTTTTATGTCTCACCGAAGTGAGAACGATCCCGAAGGAATTTTGTAAATCCAGTATATACCAAAAATTCAAAAAATCAAAATTTTCTTCCTTCGCTCCAAAATTATTCATTCTTCATTATTAACTATTCATTATCCTATGTTCCCATCTATTTCCCCAAAACAATCATTCCCTGCACTCGAATCCGAAGTGCTCGCCTACTGGAAAGCCAATAACACTTTCCAGAAGTCCATCGACTCACGCCCAGAAGACAATCCATACCGATTCTACGATGGTCCTCCATTCATCACGGGAACTCCGCACTATGGAAGCCTCCTCTCATCCATCGTAAAAGATGTCGTCGGACGATACTGGACCATGCGCGGGAAGCGTGTAGATCGTGTCTGGGGATGGGACTGCCACGGACTTCCAATCGAAGAAAAAGTCCAGAAAAAACTCGGACTCAAATCGAATGCCGAAATCGAAGCACGCGGTGTGAAAGAATTTATCGATGGTTGTTACGAATATACCCAGTCTACGAGTGCAGAATGGGATTGGTACATCGATAAGATCGGTCGTTGGGTCGATACGGATCGTGCCTATCGCACCATGGATCAAGAATATATGGAATCTGTTATGTGGGTATTTAGTCAACTCTGGAATAAGGGTCTCGTCTACGAAGGAAAGCGTGTTTCTCTCTACTCTTGGAAACTCTCGACTCCAATTTCGAATTTCGAAGTCGCGATGGATGATACCTATCAGGATGTGAATGATCCAGCAATTACGGTGAAGTTCAAAATTGAAAACATGATAAAAGCATGTGGAATTGTAATTGAAAATGAAAATTGAGAAGTATTGCTAGGATATAATAAAAAATGATTCTGGAGTTGCCCTGGATGAAAAGCAGAATGAAATGAAACGCATGAGCAAACCATAATGCGTGAATTAAAAGAAGAAACTTGACTTGATCTAGTGATCACTCCAGAGCATTCAAGAATAGAACAATACGATATTATTGAGGGAAGAATTTTTGATAATCACGTCTATTATTATAAATTAGATTCAAATACAGTCATATGAAATGGGGAACCAGAAAAGTTTACCGAATGGAAATTTTTCCCAAAAGATCAACTCCCTGAAGATATTTTTGATCCGTCCAAATATGCTATAGATGTAATTTCTGAAAACACAGTAAAGAAAAATCTTCCACTTTCTATCCTCGCTTGGACAACCACTCCATGGACGATTCCCGCTAATATGGCACTCGCAGTTGGAAATGATATTAAGTATGTTCTGGTGGAAAATGGAAATGAGCAATTTATCATAGCAAAAAACCGCGTTGAATCTGTATTCAAAGGAAAATGAGAATATACTGTTATCCGAGAATTCAAATGATCGAAACTCGTCTGACTCTCCTATCTTCCGCCATTTCCAGAGTACTATCATGAAAAAATGGGAGAAAAAGCACATCGAGTCTATGCGGCCGATTTTGCGACGGATACCGATGGTACGGGGATCGTCCATATCGCCCCAGAGTTCGGAGATGTCGACTTCGGCCTCGCGAAAAAAGAAGGAATCCCAGTCACAGAAGCACTCGATAACGCTGGGAAATATACGAGCGAGATTTTCGACTATGAAGGCACACACTACCTCGATCTCGAAAATCCAGAAAAAGGAGCGAATAAGATCAACATCGAACGAATGAAGGCGAATGGAACGCTTTTCAAAAATGAGGGAATTACCCACCGTGTTCCATTTTGCCCACGCTCAGGAACGCCACTCGTCCAGAAGGCGCAGGCTTCTTGGTTCATCGATATTGCTTCACAGAAAGACAAGCTCCTCGCCGCGAATGAAAAAATTAATTGGTTTCCAGAATATCTAAAGCATGGTCGTTTTGCCAAAGGTATTGAGTCAGCGCCAGATTGGTGTATTTCTCGTACACGATACTGGGGAGCGCCGATGCCAGTATGGCAAAATCAGGATGGCAGCGAACGCGTCGTCGTCGCATCACGAGAAGAAATCTTCGAGATGAATAAGCCATATGGACAGCTTGAAAAACGAGACGTCGAAGGAAAAGTAAAATACTTCTTCAAGCGAGGGGAATTCGATGGCACAGAATTCAATCTCCATAAACCCTATATCGACTCGATCTTACTTGCCCCACAGAATACTAAGAAATCGAAAAAAATACTCGGAGTACACGGATTCAAACGTACTGACGCTGTGATTGATTTCTTGGAATGAATGAAGAAAAATCTGGAAAAGGAATGGATTGAGATGAACGTACCAATGTTTGAATGTGGAGAAAAAATAGATTACCAGAATTGGGAAAAGAAATTCGATGCACTCGATGTGGCCTCATATGATACGATTCTCACTCACTCTATGGGATCACGAGCGACCATCGAATATATCATTGAGCATAAGATTGCTCTGGATCGACTGATTATGGTTTCACCAGCACTATCGAGCAATCGTCCTGAGATCATGACATTCTATAATGCCATGAAACATGACATTTCTGAAGTACAGAAATACGTGAAAGAGATTATTGTTCTTCATTCTAAGGACGATACTATACATACCATAGAACAATCAAAAGAGTTTTCTGAGACAGTTGGAGGAAAGTTGATTGTAGTCGATGGATTTGGACATTTTAATGTTTCAGAAAATACCATAATTGAAGGTCTTGTTCAGCATGGAGCACCACTCACTCGTATCCCCGAAGTGCTCGATGTATGGATGGATTCTGGATCGATGCCATATGCGCAGATGCACTATCCATTCGAAAATAAAGGCGAAATGGAAGCGAGTTTTCCTGCGGATTTTATCGCTGAGTATGTCGGTCAGGTGCGTGCCTGGTTCTACGTGATGCATGTTCTCGGAGTACTCCTCAATCCCAACAACGAACCCACTCCAACGCCGAGCTTTACGAATGTTATTACCACTGGAGTGATCAACGGAAATGACGGACGCAAGATGTCGAAGTCGTTCGGGAATTATCCAGATCCAAAAGGAACAATCGAGAAATATGGAGCCGATCCGATCCGATTCTATATGTTTAATTCTCCACTCCTTTCTGGGGGAGATATGGACTTCAAGGAAGAGGGAATCATAGAAACAATCAAGGGTGTGATGCTTCCGATCTGGAATACGTATTCATTTTTTACCACGTATGCGAATATCGACACCTGGGAAAAAGATGAGACAGAAGTATGGTTTTCACGACACGCTGAGACGACATCGAACCTCGCGGGTCGTATGAGTGATGGAACGGATAATCCTGATCTCACCGAAAAAGGAATCGAGCAAGCGAAAGAAGCTGGGAAAAAACTCCGCGAACAGGGGAAGAATTTCGATATTATCATCCATACGGGGCTCACTCGAGCAAGACATACGGCTGAGCTCATCGCTACAGAAATCGG
>CAZAIW010000125.1:0-6397 GCA_964485285.1 uncultured Burkholderiaceae bacterium
GAATTTTTATATATAAAATAAATAAATTTCGTTTTTATTATTTATATTGAATGTATATTATAAAAACTAACCAAAAAAAACTAGAAATTATTGCAAACAAAAAGGAAGTCGCACTCCAAAAAATTATTCTTCCAGTGAATGCATTATCATGAATTGGTGAAGTATATGCGCCGTATATAAAAAGCAATGGCGCTATTGCAACTAAAAAGCAAAATATATTAGCAAAAATAACTGAAGCTGGATGACTATCTAAGACCTTCATCAAACAGCCTTTCCGCCAATTTTTTCCAACGCTTTGGACTATCACTAACAACATGCGCATAATAAAAATGCCCTTCCCCTCTTTCAGCTTGCATTTGTTTCCCTAGGGTCGCAGAGGATTCAATTAACTCAAGCTGCGTCATACCAGCATAAATCGGGTCTCCATATTCGGTTAAATTAATTACAATAACTTTTTTGACATTTTTATGATTTTTAAGATTGGTCAAAAAACTTTTATCAATTGGTGAGCCCAATAAAACTAAATTGTCAATTACATGCCCTTGCCTAGCATAAAACCATGCCGTTTGCGCCGCAAGCAAAGAGCCATAACTATAACCTATTAAGTTGAATTGTTTTGATCCATTATCCATCCCGTTAGTTAATATCCAATCACCATCATCTTGATAGCGAAGTGGTAAACCTGCTCGCGCGGCATCAGTAAGAGTTCCCGTAATTTTTCCATATGATAGTATCCAATTTGGAAAAATCTCTGTCGCTGTATGCGTAGCAGAGTTGGTTAATCCTACATAAACATGGTGAATACCAGCATTTTGAAATGCTTTTAATTGCGGTTGAATATAGGGGCCATCTAAACCTGCACCACCCCAATATAAAGTCCCCCTAGGTTTTTTAACATAAATTTTTATAGGCTGCGTATCACTTTTAAGTGTTAAGGACACTGTTACAAGTGCGACAACTGCGACTGGAATCATGCTACGCCACCTAAATAACTTTCAGCAAAAATTTTAATTTCAGCTTTGATCTCTGAATTAGCAGTTATTTTTGATGTAAATCCACTTGAATCTGTTTTCCCCGTGATTATTTGATTGTTAATTAAAATTTCATAGTAACGATTGACCAACGGCTCGCCTGTAACTTGGTCATGTAATTGAAAGTGTTGATCAAATTGATCATCTTTTGTTTTTGTGGCTGACAGCACTACTGGCAGGTCATACACATGTTTATTTAGAGTTGCTTTTTCTATCGCTGTCTCTGCGCCTGTTCCCCCCACTGTTGCTTGGACGCTCCCGTTGAGCGTGCAACCACAAGCAGTTTTGTGACCATGCAAAGCGACTGGTATTCCTTTTACTAAATAAGTGGACTCCCCTTCAATAATTGCGTTGACACCATGTGGTTTTTTATTGGGGTATAACAAGGGACAGTTGACCATGTCGCCTAACCGCGCTATGGACATACCTCCTATGGTTCGAGTTGCATCACCACTAATAACAACCCCACCGTGACTTGTGGAGTCACCCACTACTATGATTTTTCTTGCCACTTTTTTTATTCCTTAGGGAGTGTCCAGCCCTTGACTAAAAAACCTTCTGGGCGATTATTTTCGTCAATAAGAAGCTCCATTCCGTGCACAGGGGTGTCAATGATCTGATCATCGCCTTCAATATGACTACCCACTATTGCAATAGGGTAACCATCTGCGGTTTGCGCCGATCCAGCACCAGAGATAATGCTCGCTTTAGACCCATTTGGGTATTGCACCCAATCCCCTACTCGTGCCTGTTTCACCCCAGAGTGCTCGCATCCGCTTGTCCCAGTTACCACCGTTCCCCCGTGGGCGGTTTTGGAACCAACATATGCAGGAACATAAGTTTTCATTGAATTTTGTGTGTTCATATCTTTTGTCATCTAATTTAAAAGCGTGGGTTTGTTAATTTTTCAAATTTTAAATCTGAATCAGTGCCGCGCCCGATGTCTTGTTGGTCGCGGGGTCTACCAAGATGAGCGCACCCAGCACACGTGAGCGCTGGTAGGGTACGGCGGGGATGCCCTCAGCCAATTGCAGCGTCACACGGCCAATGGCGTTGGGCTGAAGCTGGCTGGATGAGGTCTCGCGCAGGTCATGAATATCCAGCACGTGATCAATCGATTTAACCTTGGCCTTGACCCAGCGGTGTCCGTGCAGCGCTTGATACACGCGGCCTGCTACCAAGTCCTCGTCATCTAGCCACGCCACCACAGCGCTAATCTCGCGTTGCTCGCTTATCCCTTGATCGGCCAGTATCCAGTCGCCACGTGAGAGATCGGCCTCTTGGTCCAGAATGATCCCTGCGCTGCGTCCTGCGTCAATCTGATGGGCCACGGCTCGCGTTGCTGTGAGCACCTGCGCCACTTTGGCCGACTTACCGCTTGGAAACAGCGTGACCGCCGCCCCCACACGCACGGCACCTTGCGCCACGCGCCCCCAAAACACCCGCCGCCCTTGGCTGGTGTCGGATGAGCTAGAGAACTTTTCCACCCACTGCACGGGCATGGCAAAAGCGCTAGCGGTGTCTTCTGTTTGATTAGGCAAAGTCTCTAGCAGTTCGAGCAAACTTGCGCCCGCATAACCGCACCAGCCTTGCGAGGACGAAACGACGTTCGTCCCCAGCAGGGCGGAGATCGGAATGATGGCCACAGGGGTCATGCCCGCTTCTCCGCAAAATGCCTGCAAAGCCTTGTGGATATTGGCATAGGCAAGAGCAGGATCATCCACTGCATCGAGCTTATTGATGGCAAACACCATGCTGGGCACGCGCAGCAATTGCACCAGCAAACTGTGGCGGCGCGTTTGCGGCAGCAGTGTGAGAGCGGGATTTTTCCAATCTAACTTGGTGGCATCCACCAGCACCACGGCGGCATCGGCGCTGGAGGCGGCTGTGACCATGTTGCGCGTATATTGCTCGTGCCCGGGCGCGTCGCCAATGATGAACTTGCGCGAGGGCGTGGCAAAGTAGCGGTACGCCACATCAATGGTGATGCCCTGCTCGCGCTCTGCCGCCAGCCCATCGGTGAGCAGCGCCAAATCGGCCTGCCCGCTTTTGCTCACGCCAGCCAATTGGTCTTGCAGCACCGATTTGCTATCGACCAGCAAGCGACCAATCAGCGTGCTTTTGCCGTCATCGACCGAACCACATGTGATGAATTTGAGCGCCGAGCGCTGCATGTGTTGTTGTGTGTCAGGCATCAGAAGTAGCCCTCTTTTTTACGTTTTTCCATAGATGCATCCGAGGTTTGATCGTCCATGCGCGTTGCGCCGCGCTCGCTCATATCAGCCGCAATGGTCTCGATCACGATGTCGGCGGCGCTGACGGCGTGGCTCTCGACAGGGGCCGTGCAGGTGATGTCGCCCACGGTTCTAAAGCGCACGGTTTTCGTCACCACCTCCTCGCCCGCACGCGCTGGTGTGAGCGGCGTGACGGGAACCAAGAGGCTGCTGCCCACATCGTTGGCGCCGCCGCCGCTGCGCCTGACCACCACTTGGCGCTGATGCGCGTAGTAGATGCTGGGCAGCGCGATGTGCTCGCGGTCGATGTACTGCCAAATATCAAGTTCCGTCCAGTTGGAGATCGGGAAGACACGGAAATGCTCGTCGGGCGCGTGGCGCGTGTTGAACAAGTTCCACAGCTCCGGGCGCTGGTTCTTGGGCTGCCACTGACCAAAGCTGTCGCGGTGACTAAAGATGCGCTCTTTGGCGCGAGCCTTCTCTTCGTCACGGCGCGCACCGCCAATAAGAGCGTCAAAGCGAAACTCTTCAATCGCCTCTAAGAGCGTGACCGATTGATGCGCGTTACGCGGCTCGTCGGGCGAGCGCAGGCGCACCGTGCCGCGAGCCATCGAGTCCTCGACACTGCGCACGATCAACTTGGCTCCTAGCTCGGCAGCGCGGCTGTCGCGAAAGTCGGTCACTTCTTGGTAGTTATGGCCCGTGTCAATCATGAGCAGTGGGTAGGGCAAGCGACCGATGCCAAATGCTTTTTCGGCGCATTTGAGCATGACCAGTGAATCTTTGCCCCCCGAAAACAACAAGGCCGGACGCTCAAAAGCAGCAGCGACTTCGCGCAGGATGAAGATGGTTTCTTCTTCCAGCGCATCAAGGTGGGAGTTGTTCAATGAATGGGGGAATGACCCTGAATGTTCAGAGCGCAAATGAGTATCTAGCCCCAATTCATTGCCATCCTTCACATGCAAGCCGCATTCTTTGGCGGCTTCGTCTTCCCACCACCAGCGTCCAGCCCTAAAGTCCTCGCCAAGGCTGACGGCACGGGTGCAGGGCTCGCAACCAATGCTGGGATAAAACTGATCGTGCAAGGCGTTGTAGGGCACGTGATGGGTCACGATGTAGTGCAGCACATCGCCCCACGTCCAATCTGCCAGCGGGCTGTATTTGATGCGTGCGCTGTCGCTGGTATCCACCGCTAGCACGCTGGCACGCGCCGCCGACTGCTCAGCCCGCATCCCGGTAATCCACGCCGTATAGCCAGCCAGAGCACGGCTCAGCGGCTCGACTTTGCGGATGTGGCAACACGCTTTGCGCAGCTGAACGGATTCGCGCATGGCCAGCTCGCCGTGCGTTGTAACAAACTGGATGGCCTGCTCGTGCACCGGCTCAAACACGCGCCAAGTCAATGCGGACGAGGCTTGCGAGCGTGCGAGTAAATCCAGCGTCTCGGCGTGTAGCTTGCCTGTGTTGAGGACAAACACATCGGCCGTATGCTCCTGCGTTGCCTTGAGCTGCGTGAGCAGATGCGTGATCACCACGTCTTCTGCGCCCAAGCTGGATGCCTGCGTGATACGCGCATGCGCCTGCACGGCTTGGCGTAATAACGACTCGGTTTGAGCCAATTTTTCGGCAAAATTTTTAGAGGGGGTGGCCTGCAAGCCAAGTGGAGAAAGGGCTGCCATCTATATTGCCTCGCGAGCAAAGAAGGGCTTGGCTTGGCGGACATCCCCTTGATAAAAATGATTAAAAAGTGCCAGCATGCGCTCGCCTGTGGCCACGCTTTGTCCGTCGCGCAGCACCGCCGTGTCAAAACCCGTACGCTGCATCAGTTGCAGCTGATCGACCAGTACATCGCCCACGGCACGGAGCTCGCCGGTGAACCCTAGGCGTTTGCGAATCAAGACCGCTTGGCTATAAGCACGGCCATCGGTAAATTTGGGGAAGTGCAAATCAATGACTGCGGCTTTGGCAATGTCGGCTTGTAGCGCCATGGGATCGGCATCGTTGGCAATCGACAAAGCGCCGTCCGACGCAGCATCGGCGTTAAACATCAATTTCATACGGTCTCTCCTGCGACTGCTGCTCCTGTGGCGGTTTCTGCTACGGCGGGAAACCGAGCGCGATTGGCAGCGGTTTTAAAGGTCTCCATGCCGATACGTTTGAAGGTGTCGATAAACAGCTCTTTGGGCAGGCGGTGCTCGCGGTAGTTGTCGATCACCGCTTCAATCACGCCCGTTACCTCATCGGCCGAAAACGATGGCCCCACGACCTTGCCCGGCATCGGAGCGCCGCTCATGGTGCTGCCGTCCGAACCACCCAAGGTGACTTGGTACCACTCTTTGCCATCTTTATCGACACCCAAAATGCCGATGTGTCCGCTGTGGTGATGTCCACACGAATTGATGCAGCCGCTGATGTGCAGATCGATGTCGCCAATATCGTGCAGCTCGTCCAAGTCTTCAAAGCGCTCCATGATGCCCTCGGCAATCGGAATGGAGCGTGCGTTGGCCAGTGCGCAATAGTCACCGCCCGGGCAAGCGATCATGTCGGTCAACAAGCCCACATTGGTACGGGCAAGTCCGGCTTCTTTGGCGGCTAACCACAGCGCTTCGAGTTGATCAGCACGAACCCAAGGCAGCAAAACGTTTTGATCGTGCGTGACGCGCGCTTCGCCACACGAGAAGCGATCCGCCATCGCAGCGACGGCATCAAGCTGCTCAGGCAAAACATCGCCCGGCGCGTAGCCCTCGCCCATGATGCCGCTGCTGCGGTTGATGAAGTGCTTAAACGACAGCGTGACGGCACGCAATGCCGGGTTCTTATGCGCCCGCACGTTTTGCGCGAGCCAACGTTGATACGCGGGGTCGGCAGTATGAGTGCCCCCCTGCGAAGTAGGGGCAAACAAAGACATTTCAGGCTCAACAAAACACGCTGCCACGCGGTCAAACTCAACTTGCGTGATGGTGTGCTTGCCGCCGTCGTTTGCCACAATTTGCGCATATTCGGCCTCAACTGCATCAATGTATTTTTGACCTTCGGCTTTCACCAAAATTTTGATGCGTGCTTTGTAGATGTTGTCGCGCCGCCCATAGCGGTTGTAGACGCGAATCACAGCTTCTAGGTAATTCAAAATTT
>CAZAIW010000125.1:6407-6699 GCA_964485285.1 uncultured Burkholderiaceae bacterium
CCACGGCAAAAACTCCCGAATCACTGTGCCAATCACTGGTGTGCGCCCCATGCCGCCGCCCACCATGACTTTAAATCCAACTTCGCCCGCTTGGTTTTTAACAACGTGCAAGCCCACATCGTGCCAACCGGTTGCGGCGCGGTCTTCAACCGCCCCCACGACCGCAAATTTGAACTTGCGCGGCAGAAAGGCAAACTCGGGATGCAACGTGCTCCACTGACGCAATATCTCGCAAAATGGACGTGGGTCAACGATCTCATCAGGTGCGATACCCGCAAGCGCATCACTGCTG
>CAZAIW010000126.1:0-6676 GCA_964485285.1 uncultured Burkholderiaceae bacterium
CCTGTGCATCGTCGCGTGGTTCGTCGTCACGATCCTGTTCGCACGCGAGCGCCTCGGATCAACCGGAATAGGACATGGTGTGGCTATTCCGCATGGACGCATCAAAGGACTAAAGGAGCCGCACATCGCGGCATTTCAGCTAACCGAACCTTTGGGATTTGATGCGGTCGATGGTCATCCCGTATCGCTACTTTTTGTCTTGCTTGTGCCTGAAAATGCAACGCAAAAGCATCTTGATCTGCTAGCCAGCATTGCTGAATTATTAGGTAATGAGACGAAGCGCGAAGCTCTCAAAATCGCGCCTGACCTGAGTAGCTTTACCTCTCATTTATGAAACCTAGTTTTATCAGCGCTGACGAGCTTTTCCAATTTCACCTGAAGGCTCTTAAATGGCAATGGGTTGCAGGCCAGCACGCCAAAGAGCGTCATTTTGATGAGGTTGCCGTGCGAGCCGCGAGATCGGCCGCAGACTTGGTGGGTTACCTCAACTATATCCATCCGTATCGCGTTCAAGTTTTAGGGGAACGAGAGGCATCTTACATTAACAACGCTACCGAACAGGATGCCAAACGCCGCTTGGCTCGTATTGTTGATTTAGAGCCCCCCGCACTTATTTTGTGTGATGGCGAATCGCCATCGGGAAGTCTATTAAAGCTGTGTAACGAGGCGCAAATCCCACTGTTCATTTGCCCGGAATCAGCAGCTTATGTCATTGATGTTCTGCGTGCCTATTTATCGCGACACTTCGCAGACCGCAACACCGTGCACGGGGTGTTTATGGATATATTGGGACTGGGCGTTCTCATCACAGGCGAGTCAGGTCTTGGCAAAAGCGAGTTGGGCTTAGAGCTTATTTCGCGTGGTCATGGTTTAGTTGCAGATGATGCTGTTGATCTATACCGGATCAATCAAACCATCATTGAAGGACGATGCCCGGAGTTGCTGCAAAACATGCTAGAAGTACGCGGCATTGGTTTACTCGACATTCGCGCTATTTTTGGTGAAACCGCTGTACGGCGCAGACTGCGATTACGCCTCATCGTGCACCTTGTGCGCCGTGAAACCATGGAGCGCGATTACGACCGCATCCCCGAGGAACCCCTGACCAGTGACATTTTGGGCATCCCCATCCGCAAAGTCGTGCTCCAAGTGGTTGCAGGACGCAACATCGCTGTGTTGGTGGAAGCGGCTGTACGCAATACGATTTTGCAAATGCGTGGCATCAACACCTACGATGAATTTACGAAGCGTCAACGCGCCTTGATGGACAGTTCGTCTTAATGCAGTGCGCATACAGGCTCAGCGCATGATCGGCAAGTGAAAACCCCTTAGCCTTGGCAATGGTGTGCTGTTTAGCCTCAATCTCTATATCGAAGAACTCCTCTACATTGCCGCAGTCCAAACACACTAAGTGGTCGTGGTGCTGTGCGTCGGCTAGCTCGTAAACGGCTCTGCCCGCACCACCGGCTCCTGACCCAGCAGACTCACCGCTGGCAAAGTAATGACGACTCAAAATACCCGCTTGCTCGAACTGAGCCAGAACTCGATAAACAGTAGCTAAGCCAATGTCTTGGTTATCCGTCATCAACTGGCGATACACATCTTCTGCGCTCAAATGCCGCTGATGACTGGCACTTTGCGTTTGGAACAACTCTAAAATTTTCAGACGTGGTGCGGTTGTTTTGAGTCCGATATTCTTTAAGTTTTGCATAGAATGTATTCTTTGTTTGTCCCAACGTTTCTTGATCGCATTCGTGTGATTTTGCGCCATTCTATGCATCTACTCACCCTATTGCCTATTCCCTACCGACCTCTTACCTACCTGACGCTGCTACTGGCAAGTGGTCTGACGGCATGCAGCACAACAAAAAGCTTAACCGTCCCCGATGTTGTTAAGCCCTATAGACCTGAAATTGTGCAAGGTAACTTTGTGTCGCGTGAGCAAGTGGCGGCTCTGCGTGCAGGCATGCCACGCCCTCAAGTCAAAAATATCCTAGGAACACCACTCTTGATGGATGTCTTCCACCCCAATCGTTGGGATTACGTCTTTACCATTGAAAAAAATGGAGTCATTGCAAAAACTCGGCGTCTCACCGTTTACTTTAATGGCGATGTACTTGATCGCTGGGAGGGTGATGAAATGCCCAGCGAAGTCGAATTCGTCAGCTCCCTTCCATCCGGGCGTCAAATAGGAAAAATACCACCCCTCAGTGCCAGCGAAAAAGAGCTTAACGATTTCTCTAAACGTGAAAATGCCAACGATAAGCGTGCGCCCCTTGACCCAGCACCGATCACCCCGATCAACAAAACCTATCCTCCTTTAGAGTCCAAATGACAACAGACACCATTAGCAAAAAACTGCCTATTGCCGTGGCCGGTAGCTCGGGACGCATGGGGAAAATGCTCATTGATGCCATCAACTTGGCACCCGATTGCAGCCTTTCAGGTCAACTCGACATTGGCATAGACATACGCAGCGAACTTGAAGGCGCGAACTACCTCATCGACTTTACGCGCCCCGAAGGAACGATGGCACACCTCGCCATTTGCCGTGAGCGTGGCATCAAGATGGTCATCGGCACCACGGGCTTTAGCGATGCTGAAAAGACCGCTATTGCCGAGGCCAGCAAAGACATTGCCATCATGCTATCGCCCAATATGAGTGTGGGCGTAAACGTCACCTTAAAGCTCCTTGAAATGGCGGCCAAGGCCATGAGCACCGACTACGACATTGAGATCATCGAGGCGCATCACCGCCACAAGGTGGATGCACCATCGGGGACGGCTCTCAAAATGGGGGAAGTCATTGCCCATGCGCTTGGACGCAACCTGAAAGATCATGCCGTATTTGCCCGCGAAGGCATCACAGGTGCACGCGATCCACAAGCCATCGGCTTTTCTGCAATTCGTGGTGGTGATATTGTGGGTGACCACACAGTGATGTTTGCGGGTACGGGTGAGCGTATTGAGATTTCACACAAGTCCTCTAGCCGTGAAGGATATGCCCAAGGTGCACTACGTGCCGTGCGCTTTTTAACCACGAAAAAATCCGGTTTATTCGACATGTTTGATGTACTGAATTTAAAGGAGGGCTAGCCGCACCATGAAGCTCTACATTGGCAACAAAAACTATTCATCATGGTCGATGCGTTCGTGGGTTTTACTGCGCCAAACAGGCATCCCATTTGAAGAGGTGAAGGTGCTCTTTGACTCCTTTGCGCCCGAGTCTCATTTCAAAAAAACCATTCTGAGCCTCAATCCACGCGGCCAAGTTCCTGTGCTAGTAGATGGCGACCTTATCGTCACCGATACGCTTGCGATTGCTGAATACTTGGCTGAGACTTTTCCTGAAAAAAATCTGTGGCCGACAGACAAAATGGTTCGCACCAAAGCCCGTAGCGCTTGCGCCGAAATGCATTCGGGATTTACCGCCTTGCGCAGTCATTGCCCCATGAACATTGAAGCCAGTTTGCCTCACATAGGTCAACTTCTGCTACGCGACAAGCCTGCCGTCGCCGCAGACCTCACACGGCTAGAGGCTTTACTGGTTGGCTTTCTGACTGAGCATGCCGCATCACATCCAGACCAGATGCTGTGCGGCACCTTCTCGATCGTTGATGCTTATTTTGCGCCTGTCATCATGCGAATCAACACCTACGGTTTGCCCACCAGCCCATTACTGCGCTCCTATGTCGAGCGACTTTGCGCAATGCCCGGTGTTGCCAATTGGGTACAAGATGCCAAACGTGAAAATGAATTTCGTGATTTTGAAGAGCCTTACCGGTTGTCACGATAACCCTTTTGATAAGCCTTGTTCCAAGTGCCGCCAAGAGAGCCTCTACCTGTGCGGTGCCTACGCCTTCATGCATCATCCATGAAGACTTATTTAGTTGGCGGCGCAGTACGTGACCAACTCTTAGGACTGCCTGTGCAAGACCGAGATTGGGTTGTCGTTGGGCAGTCCCCCGCATCCATGCAAGCTGCTGGTTTCGTGCCTGTAGGGCGCGACTTCCCGGTCTTTTTGCATCCAACCACCGGCGAAGAATATGCTCTAGCCCGCACAGAACGTAAAACAGCCAAGGGTTACCACGGCTTCTCGTTTTATGCCGATGAGGATGTCACCCTAGAACAAGACCTCTCGCGGCGCGATCTCACCATCAATGCCATCGCCCAAGATGCCGGCGGCGCGCTGATTGATCCTTTTCACGGCCAGCGCGACATTGAACACAAAGTCCTGCGGCACGTGACACTGGCCTTTCGCGAAGACCCTGTGCGTATCTTACGTACAGCCAGATTTGCCGCGCGGTTCACCGACTTTTCAATCGCGCCCGAAACCATGCTCTTAATGCGTGGCATGGTGGCCAATGGCGAAGCCAACACACTCGTCGCAGAACGTGTCTGGCAAGAAATGGCGAAGGGGCTCATGGAGAAAAAACCATCGCGCATGTTTGAACTACTGCGCGAAACGGGCGCTCTTCAAGTTTTGTTGCCTGAACTCCATGCCTTATGGGGCGTGCCCCAGCGAGCAGAGTATCACCCCGAAATTGACACCGGCATTCACGTCATGATGGTGCTTGATCAGGCTGCGCATGTAGAGGCACCACTGCCGGTGCGTTTCGCTTGCCTGATGCACGACCTAGGCAAAGGAACAACGCCCAAGAGCGAGTGGCCGCGCCATATCGCACACGAAATTCGCTCGGTCAAACTACTTGGCCACATCTGTGATCGCTGGCGTATCCCCAGCGAGTGCCGTGAGCTGGCTGAGATCGTGGCACGCGAACACGGCAACATCCATCGCAGCAGCGATCTCAGTCCAAGCGCCACACTGCGGTTGCTTGAACGCTGTGATGCCTTGCGCCGCCCCGAGCGCTTCTCCTCTGTACTGCAAGCCTGTGAATGCGATGCAAAAGGACGGCTCGGATTTGAGCAAAGCGCCTATCCACAGGCCTTGCGCCTGCATGCTTGCCTGCAAGCCGCACTGAGCGTGGCCTCTGAGCCGATTGCCCTGCAAGCCTCACAAAATGGGCTTCGTGGGCCAGCTATTGGCAAAAAGATTGCAAAAGCGCGTGTGCAGGCTATTGCGGACTTAAGTCCGCATGGCTTGTGATTGCGCGTGTACGGCATCCACCAGCACCTGCACATGCTCGGGCGGCGTGAATTGGCTAATGCCATGTCCTAAGTTGAAAATATGACCCACCCCTCGGACGGACGCATCGCGGTGAGGCTTGCCAAAAGCATTCAAGACTTTGCCAACCTCCGCTTCAATGGCGGCTGGCGGCGCAAACAGCACATTCGGATCGATATTGCCTTGCAATGATTTGGGGTGCGCGCCCAACTCCACCATCGCTCGTGCCTTGCTCAAATTCGCCGTCCAATCCAGCCCCAGTACGTCACAGCCCAAGTCACGCATCTCGTCCAACCAAAGTCCACCGCCCTTGGTAAACACAATGCGCGGCACAACAGCGCCATCCGAACCGGTGCGCTTAAGACCTGCCAGCACGCGGCGCGTATAGGCCAAACTAAAAGTTTGAAAGGCCCCGTCAGCCAACACCCCTCCCCACGAGTCAAACACCATCACCGCTTGCGCACCGGCATCAATTTGTGCATTGAGATACGCTGCCACGCTATCAGCATTCACCGCCAAAATTTGATGCATCAAGTCTGGACGCGCATACATCAGCGACTTGACGTGTCGATAGTCGTCTGACCCCCTACCCTCCACCATGTAGCAAGCCAGCGTCCACGGACTACCCGAAAAACCAATCAGCGGCACCGCCTTGTCCCCGCGCTGCGCGAGCGCCTTACGGATAGACGACACCGCATCAAACACATACCGCAGCTTATTCATATTGGGCACCGCCAGCGCCGCAACGGCGGCCTCATCCCGCACGACCTGTGCAAAGCGCGGCCCCTCGCCTTCGGCAAATGACAGTCCAAGACCCATCGCATCGGGCACCGTCAGAATGTCCGAAAACAAAATGGCAGCATCTAAGGCATAGCGATCAAGGGGTTGAATCGTGACCTCGGTCGCGTAATCTGGACTCGTTGCCAAGCCCATAAAGCTGCCGGCTTTAGCGCGTGTCGCCCGGTACTCCGGCAAATAACGTCCCGCTTGGCGCATCAGCCAAACAGGGGTGTAAGGAGTGGGTTTGCCTAAGCAGGCATCCAGAAATGTTGTGTTGAAAGTGGTCATAGGAGTTGCCTTGTCAGTCCGCATGTCAGTTAAGGAGTTTTAGTTTTGGTTCTATGTGGGCAATGTGCAAGAAGTCACGGTCACGCGCTAAAAGCGGTACTTCCGCCTCAATTGCGATAGCAGCGATTAAACAATCGTTGCTGCTGCGCGGCTGGAAACCGGCCCACGTACACCGTGCATAAATAACAGCTGCAGCTCTATAGGTGCGGCGAAGGTCAAGGTATTGAATATCCGCGAAGTTGTCCAGCAATTGCACAAGCGTTGCAAAGTCACGGGGGGTGCGTGCGCCTTGTACTACCTCTTGGTAAACCACAGCCGGAACCAAGATCGGTTGCTTCTTTTGCAGCAATTTTTGCAATAACAAGTCCTCGCGAGAGTTGGTTTGACGCAGATATTCAATCCACGCAGATGTATCAATCAGCGCCATCTCGCAGGCTCAAACAGTCGCGAGTTTGCGTTTACTTCTGGAGCGAGGTCTAGCAG
>CAZAIW010000127.1:0-4389 GCA_964485285.1 uncultured Burkholderiaceae bacterium
CTTGCTTTCGCTGCCGCTTTGTACCCAATCGGGATGGCGTGCTTCGTTGTTCTTCCATACACCATTGGTATCGTTGGTGCAGCTCTCGTTGGGCTCGCAGCCTTTGCTCCTGGCCTTGTGCTGTCTAACCGAGCGCAGAACAAACTCCAACGGGCGGGCACAGACCGAGTCAAACGTGCAGAGGAACTCGCGGCCACGGTGTTCATGACTGGCATTGGTTGCATTGCATATTTTTTGGTTGTGCTTGGCATCTCAGTCGCATCGGAATACTCCGCAAACCCATTCCACTGAATTCTTTACCGAGCCGAAAAATCGCCGCACAATGGTCGGCACATAGGTCTCGGGGGGGCAACTATGCGGTTCGCAATTAAATTCACGGCAGGGGCAAGCAGGCTCGAACCCTCTTCCACTTCGCGCCACGGCCCAACGAGTAAAGACAACTCACGCGAAACCGCGACGTGATCCGTTACACAGTGCCACGGTAGCGCAACACTCAAACCCCAGCCACAAGCCCCACCCCCACCTCAAACCGCCGATACACCAAATCAGAGGCCATCGGCGCTTCACCATTGGCCAGCAACGCATGCAAATTGAGATGCCGCTCTGAGGCCTTGAGCAGTCGGCGATACAGCGCTTGGGTGAGTGTGCGTGCGGTTTGCCCGGGCCAGTTGGGGGGTAGCAGCACTTCGGGGAGTTCGGGGTCGCGCAGGAGCAAGCGTCTAAAGTCGTGGATGAGCAAGGTGCGCACCAGAAACGCATCTTCATCATCTAGCGGCAGTCGCTCTTTGGTTCCCAAGCTCTCCAGCACGGTTTGGTAGCGGGCGACGAAGGCGGCGTAGTCTGCGCCTAGCTGGGCCAAGTCCCAGGCGGCGCGCACCATGTCGCGGTCGTGGGCTGAGGGGTCGAGCTTGGGGTTGAGGCCGACCAAGGGCATGAGCTTGGGCAGGAGTTGCGCCAGTCCGTCCACGCCCAGCGCGTCCAAGGCCTTGGCCAGGTCTGCGCTCGGGTGCACAAAGCAGTTGGCGTTGAGCTGGCCAAAGCCCTGCCAGTACAGGGCACGGCGCAGGCACTCGCGCTCACGCGGGCTGAGTTCGGCCACCAGCATGATGAGCCGCCAGCGCTGATCCCACGCGGGTGCGTTGGCGGCGTAGATTTGCCGCGCGGCTTCTTCAAAGCGTCGCCAGCCCAAGGGCGAGAGCATGTAGTCGGTGCGTCTGCCGTGGGTTTGGGTGCTGAGCCATTCGTTCTTGACCAAGCGAAACACGGTGGTGCGAATCAGTCGCTCGTTCACGCCCAAGGGCGCGAGCAACCGAATCAAGCCGCCCAGCCATATCCGCCCGCCGCGCGGCAAGATCGCGTCGCCAAACACCGAGACGATGAGCGAACCCGCTTTGACGCGCCCCAGCTGGCGAAACTGGTCGAGCAACTGGCTGGCGGGCTGGGCGGCTTGCGGGTTGGCGCGAGGGGGCATCGTCACGTGGCTTGGCGCTGGGGCTTAATGCTGGGAATAAACGCTGGAGATAAACGCTGGGAATTAACGCTCGTCAAAGCTGATCACCAGCTTGTGCGTGGCCGCACGCGCTTGGCAGCTCAGCGCAAAGCCTTGGGCGATGTCGGCGGGCTCTAGCGTGAAGTTTTTGTCCATGGTGACTTGCCCCTCCAGCACCTTGCAGCGGCAGGTGCTGCACACGCCCGCTTTGCACGAGAAGGGCAAGTCCAGCCCGGCAGCGAGCGCCGCATCGAGCACATGCTCGCCTTGCGGCAGCGTGACCTCGTGGGCTTTGCCGTCGAGCACGATGGTCATGGGCACGCTTGCACCTTGCACCGCTGGGTGGCGGGCGGCATCGGTATCGGTTTGCACCTTGGCTGCTTGCGCGGCGGAGGTGGTGAAGCGCTCGCTGTAGATGCGATGCGCGGGCACACCCTGCGCCACCAAGGCTTGTTCGGTCGCCTCGATCATGGCCTCGGGGCCGCAGACAAACACCTCGTCCATGCTGGCGGCGGGCAGCAGCGCTTGCACAATTGCCTGCACCTTGGGGCCGTCGATGCGCCCTTGCAGCAAGTCCACCTCCTGCGCTTGCTGCGACAAGATATGAATCATGGTGAAGCGGCTGGGGTAGCGGTCTTTCAAGTCTTGCAAGGCCTCGTTGAACATCACGCTGGACATGCGGCGGTTGCCATACACCAAGGTGAATTTCGATTCGGGCTGCTCCTCCAACGTCGTGGCGACGATGGACAAAATCGGCGTGATGCCCGAACCCGCCGCAAAGCCCACGCGGTGAATGGCGCGCGCCTTCTTGACCGTGAAGCGTCCATCCGGCGGCATGACGCTGAGCGTGTCGCCCGCCTTGAGCGAGCGCGCCGCCCAGTTGGAGAACAGGCCATCGGTCACGGGGCGAATGCCCACCTCCAGCTCACCCGTTTGCACCAAGCGCTGGCGCGTGCTACAGATCGAGTAGCTGCGGCGCACGTCTTGGCCGTCCACCTGCGCGCGCAGGGTCAAGAACTGCCCCGGCTCAAACGCAAAATCCGCGCGTGCGTGCGCGGGCACATCCAGCGTGATGGCCACAGCGCCTGCGGCCTCGGGGCTGATGCGCTTGATGGCGAGCGTTTGAAAACGCGGGGCGGCTGTGGACGATGGGGCGATGGATGACATGGTTTCTCCGAAAAATCTTAGTGAGGCTTGAAGTAATCAAACGGCTCTTGACAGTCCAAGCACTTGTACAGCGCCTTGCAAGCCGTCGAGCCAAAGTGCGAGGACTCAAAGGTGTGGTGCGAGCCGCAGCGCGGGCACTCAATCGCAGGCTCGGCCTGCGCGGGGCGGCGCATGAAGTGCATCACGCTGGTGGGTGCGCCTGCCGCGCCGCACTGACCCACAGGGGGCGCGATGCCGTAGGCCTTGAGTTTGTCTTTGGCGGTCTGGCTCATCCAGTCGGTCGTCCACGCGGGGGCGAGCTGGGTGCGCACCGTCACCGCCAGCCCCAGCGCCTGCACGGCGCTGCGCACATCGTCATGAATTTGCGACATGGCCGGGCAGCCGCTGTAGGTGGGCGTGATCACCACCTCCACCGCGCGCTCGCCCATGGGCGTGACGGCGCGAACAATCCCCATCTCACGCAGGGTGACGACGGGAATCTCGGGGTCGGTGAGCGCGTCCAGCGCCTGCCAGACTTGCTGCACCACCTCGTGGGCCACGGCCTGCATCGCGTCGCTCACCACACGCCTTGGGGGTGGGCGCGCGCCAAGCTTTGCATCTCGCCGAGCAAAAAGCTCAGGTGCTCCGAATGTGCGCCGAGCTTGCCCGTGGTGACAAAGCCATCGCTGGCGGGCAAGGTCAAGCCCGCTTGCGCCAGTGCGTCACGCAGCAAGCTTTGCCAGTTGGCTTGCAGCTGCTGGGGGGCGACACCCACGCCCGATTCAGCCACCGCGTGCTCGTAGCTGCTGCTCGTCCAAAACTCTTGCGTATAGGGCATCAAGTGGGTGAGGGCGGCCTGCGCGCGCGCATGCGACTCATCGGTGCCGTCGCCAAAGCGCACCAGCCAGTCGTGGGCGTGGCGCAGGTGGTAGCGCACCTCTTTGAGCGACTTGGCGGCTATCGCGGCCAGCTGCTCGTCTTTGGAGGTTTGCAGCTGCTCCCACACCAAGGCCATGAGCGCGCTGTACAAAAAATTGCGCACGATGGTCACCGCATAGTCGCGGTTGTCCACCGCGTAGCCCACCAGTGCGCCGTGGTGCGGCAGCTCTAGCAAGGTGTAGTTCTTGAAGTCTTGCGCATCGCGAAAGTAAGCCAGCGTGTCCTCCGTCGCGCCATCGTTTGTCAGCGTGGCGGCGTATTGGTAGAGCAGGCGGGCTTGGCCGATCAAGTCCAGGCTGTTGTTGGCCATGGCAATGTCTTCTTCAAGGATGGGGCCGTGACCACACCACTCGGCATTGCGCTGGCCCAGCACCAGCGCGTTGTCGGCCAGGTGCAAGACGTAATCGATGAGGTGTGTTTGCTGCTGCTGCGCCATCACATATGCCCCACTTCTTCGGGGATGGTGTAGAAGGTCGGGTGACGGTAAATCTTGTCACTCGCGGGTTCAAAGAACTCGCCCTTGTCGGTGGGCGAACTGGCGGTGATGTTGTTGGACGGCACGACCCAAATGCTCACGCCCTCTTGGCGGCGCGTGTACACATCACGCGCCATTTGCAGCGCGTGCTGCGCGTCGCTGGCGTGCAAGCTGCCGCAGTGCTTGTGCTCCAAGCCTTGCTTGCTGCGCACAAAGACTTCCCACAGCGGCCATTCGCTGAGGTCTTTGGATGAGGATGTCTGTTCGGCGCTCATGCGGCTTCCTTGTGTGTGCGTTGTTTGCGTGCGTGGGCGAGCGCTGCGTCGCGCACCCACTGACC
>CAZAIW010000127.1:4399-6334 GCA_964485285.1 uncultured Burkholderiaceae bacterium
CCAAGCCTTGACGCGGGTGGCGAGGCGCTCCTTGTTGCAAGGCCCGTTGCCGTTGACCGTGGCCCAAAACTCGTCCCAGTCGATCTGGCCGTAGTCGTGGTGCTGGCGCGCTTCGTTCCACTTCAAATCAGGGTCGGGCAGGGTCACGCCCAGCACCTTGGCTTGGGGCACGGTGGCGTCCACAAACTTCTGGCGCAGATCGTCGTTGCTGATGCGTTTGATGCCCCAGCGCATGCCTTGCGCGCTGTTGGGGCTGTCAGCGTCAGGTGGGCCAAACATGGCCAGGCATTTCCACCACCAGCGGTTGACGGCGTCTTGCACCATGGCTTTTTGTTCGGCGGTGCCTTGCATCATCACCAAGAGGGCTTCGTAGCCTTGGCGCTGGTGAAAACTTTCTTCCTTGCACACGCGTACCATGGCGCGGGCATAAGGGCCGTAAGAGCAGCGGCACAGGGGCACCTGGTTCATGATGGCAGCGCCATCGACAAGCCAACCGACCACGCCCACATCGGCCCAGTTGAGCGTGGGGTAGTTGAAGATGGAGCTGTATTTGGCCTTGCCGGTGTGCAGCGCGTCCAGCATCTGGTCGCGGCTGGTGCCCAGGGTTTCGGCGGCGCTGTACAGGTACAGGCCATGACCGCATTCGTCCTGCACTTTGGCGATCAAAATGGCCTTGCGTTTCAAGCTGGGCGCTCGACTGATCCAGTTGCCTTCGGGCAGCATGCCAACGATTTCGCTGTGGGCGTGCTGGCTGATCTGGCGCACCAAGGTCTTACGGTAGGCCTCTGGCATCCATTCACGGGGTTCGATGCGGCCATCGGCGTCGATGCGAGCGTCAAACTGGGCCTGCAGGGCGGCGTCTTGCGCACTCAGGACTTTGGGCGCGGCCTTCAGGCTGGCCGACTTGGCGTCGTCGGATCCGTCTGGGACGCTGAAAGATTGCGTGTACATGGGCTTCTCCTGCGCCTGACAGGATGGAATGATCGTGGCGCGGGAGCGAGTATAGCAATTAACCGACCAATCGGTCGGTTAATTGGGTCTGCAAAGATCGGGACTTTCCCTGAGCCTGTTGCGATGGCTCAGTTGGAGCCTTCCACTTTCCATTCCTTGCCATTGCCACGTGCAAGTGCAGGGCCGATCAAGTCAAGCGCTTTGCGGACTTGATCTTTGAGTGTGAAGGGGGGATTGATCACGAACATCCCACTGGCCGTTAGCCCGCCTTCATCGCCTGGGCCACGACCTATCGCCAAGCTGGCGTTGAGCCAGGGTTTTTGGGCTTGATTGGCCAGTGTGCGCAGGCGTCGGGGCAATTCATGCGCCTCAGGGCGCGGAATGATGGGGTACCAGACCAGGTAGGTCCCCGTCGAGAAGCGCTTGAGGTACTCTTGAATGACGTTGGCGACCTTGGCGTAATCGGATTTGATTTCGTAGCTGGGGTCGATCAGCACCATCGCGCGCTTGGAGCCCGTGGCCGATGGCGGTGGTGGGAGAAGTTTTTTGAGTGCTTCAAATCCGTCTTCGCGGCTGACGGTGATGGTGCGTCCGGCCTCCAGTTGGGCGATATTGGACATCAACGACTTGCTGTCGGTGGGGTGGAGCTCGAACAGGCGCAGGCGGTCCCGTGACTCGTGGCGCATCAGTTTGTGCATCAAAAAAGGCGACCCAGGGTAGATCTTGGCTTGCCCGTTGGGGTTGAAGCTGGCGATTTGCTCCAGATAATCCTGGACAGGTTCAGGCAGGGCATCCAGTTTTTCTGCCGCAGCCAGCAGCTTGAACAGGCCATCTTCGGCTTCGGCACCTTTTTGTGAGTAGTCCCCGTCCAGGCGGTACAAACCGGCCCCCGCATGGGTGTCGATGAGGGTGATGCCGGCCTCTTTTTGCATGAGATGGCGCAGGGTGGCTAGTAAGGTGATGTGTTTGAGCACATCCGCATGG
>CAZAIW010000127.1:6344-6613 GCA_964485285.1 uncultured Burkholderiaceae bacterium
GGTTGCCAGCGTGGAAAGCGTGTCGATAACTGAACATGCTCCGATGGTAACCAATAAGCCCCGCAAGTCCTTGATTTTTCGTATAATAGAAGGCTTCGCAGCGATTTTGTGGCCCCGCGGCGAAGACGCGAAGACCTGAAAAGGACAAAGCACCCTCCCACCTAAGAGGTTCCCAACAGAGGAACACCGACCGTGGAAAAGGGCCCGACAAACCTTTCTTTCAAGAGAAAACTCATGACAACAACTTTCAGCGCAAAACCCGCTGAGGT
>CAZAIW010000128.1:0-6544 GCA_964485285.1 uncultured Burkholderiaceae bacterium
GACATCACTTTTTGTCGATTCATAAAAACGGACAAGTGGCGATTGTGCAAACCAATGGCAACCCCGATTGCCATGTGATTTTGCGCGGCGGCAAAGAGCCCAACTACGCCAAATCCTTTGTCGATGAGGCTTGTCAAGCTTTGGCTAAAACGGGTCTGCCACAAATCTTGATGATCGACTGCAGCCACGCCAACAGCAGCAAGCAGCACGAGCGCCAGTTAGATGTGACGCGAGACATTGCAGCGCAGGTAGCCAGCGGAGGGCGGCACATCTTTGGCGTGATGATCGAGAGCCATCTGGTAGCCGGGGCGCAAAAGTTCACGCCGGGCAAAGACGATGTGTCAAAACTGGCGTATGGGCAAAGCATCACCGATGCGTGCCTTGGCTGGGACGACAGCGTCGCGGCGCTCAAGATGCTCAGTGATGCGGTGGTGGTGCGCAGGGGTTAATCACGCGGATGCGTCAAGCGCATCCAACAACCTTTGGTGAATGCCGCTAAATCCACCGTTGCTCATGCAAAGGATGTGATCGCCGCTGCGTGCTTGTGCGGTAACGAGTTGCACCAAGTCGTCGATGTTGCTGGATACGAATGCGCGCAGACCCATACTGGATAAGGCCTGCGCCGCATCCCAGTCTAAGCCGCCACTGTGGCAAAACGCCAGATTAGCATCTTTGAGCGAGTCGGGCAATTGCGCTTTCATCGCGCCAAGTTTCATGGTGTTGGAGCGCGGCTCGAACACGGCGAGGATGCGATCACGCTGTTTGCCTTGCGCGTTCAACTGGCGGCGCAGTCCGTCGATGGTGGTGGCGATGGCCGTGGGGTGATGCGCGAAGTCGTCAATCACCGTGATGTCGCCATCGCTGCGGTGAATCGTTCCTTTGACTTCCATGCGGCGCTTGACGTTTTCAAAAGTAGCCAGTGCGCGCAAGGCCACGTCCAGCGGGACTCCTACGTGGGCGGCTGCGGCGATAGCGGCGAGCGCGTTCATGCGGTTGTGTTGACCGCTCAAGTTCCATTCGATCTTGTCAATCAGCGCATCGGCTTGTGAGAATGGCACGACTTCGCTCCAGCAGCCTTGCGCTAACACGCGCGTCAAGGCGGACTCATCGGCATTCACGACAACGCAGCCCTTGCTAGGAACGGTGCGCACTAGGTGGTGAAATTGGCGCTCAATGGCGGCCAGGTCAGGGAAGATGTCGGCGTGGTCAAACTCTAGGTTGTTCAGCACGCAGGTAGTCGGCCGATAGTGGACAAACTTGCTGCGTTTGTCAAAAAAGGCGGTGTCGTATTCGTCGGCCTCAATCACAAAGTAGGGCGAATCGGTTAGCCGCGCCGAGACACCAAAGTTCAGCGGCACGCCGCCGATTAAGAAGTTGGGGTTCAATCCCGCGCATTCCAAAATCCAAGCCAGCATCGTGCTCGTGGTGGTTTTGCCGTGTGTGCCCGCTACCGCTAGTACGTGTCGGCCTTGCAAGATGTGCTCGGAGAGCCACTGAGGGCCGCTGGTGTAGTTCTCGCCCGCATCCAGTATGGCTTCCATGAGGGGGTATCTGGCAGAGCCGTCTGGTAGGCGTGCGCGGGACACCACATTGCCAATCACCCACACATCGGGCTTTAGCGAGAGTTGCGAGGCCGCATACCCTTCTATCAGCTCGATACCCAGCGCACGGAGCTGGTCGCTCATGGGCGGATAAACCCCCGTGTCGCAGCCGGTGACTTTGTGCCCTGCTGCGCGAGCAAGAGCGGCCAGTCCGCCCATGAAGGTGCCGCAAATTCCAAGAATGTGTATGTGCATAGCAGAATTGTAGAAGGCGAAGTGTCGGTGTGCGCGGGTGCAGCGATTTTCAAGCGAAGCTTGTGAGCAAGACCGCGTACCTGACGGTTCGCCCGCTAAAAGCCCTCAACACTGCGTTTATTGTCTTCATACAATCACTTGATGACTTTTATGACCTCCACCGAGCGCCGTGCCACCACCTCGCTCGCCAGCATTTACGCCTTGCGGATGCTGGGACTGTTTCTCGTACTTCCCGTCTTTGCATTAGAGGCTGCCAAATACCCCGGCGGCAGCGATGCGACGTGGATCGGCTTTGCGATGGGCATCTATGGACTTACGCAAGCGCTGCTGCAAATTCCTTTTGGCATGGCCTCGGATCGCCTAGGCAGAAAGCGTGTGATTGTGTTTGGTCTTGCGGTGTTTGCGCTGGGCAGTTTGGTGGCTGCTGCGGCCGATTCTTTGACGGGGCTGGTCATAGGCCGAGCCCTTCAGGGGGCGGGGGCGGTCTCGGCGGCTGTGACGGCGCTGCTGGCGGATTTAACGCGCGACGAAGTGCGCACCAAAGCCATGGCGCTCATCGGCATGAGTATTGGTCTCATGTTTGCGCTTTCGCTAGTGATCGCCCCGATCTTGGTGAGTCATGTAGGGCTGTCCGGTTTGTTTGCAGTTATCGGCGTTTTAACGGTGTTGGCCATGGGCGTGGTGCAGTGGTGGACACCACCAGAGCCGAGTTTGCACCGGGTTGCGCCCAGAGCGCCGCTGCTGGCGGTACTCAAACAACCTGCGCTGGCGCGACTTAACTTTGGCGTGTTTGCCCTGCACGCGGTGCAGCTGTCCATGTGGGTGTCGTTGCCTGCCATGCTGGTGGCGGCAGGTTTGCCCAAGGCCGAGCACTGGCACATCTATTTACCGGCTGTGCTGGCATCATTTTTGTTGATGGGCGGCGTTTTCCCACTGGAGCGCAGGGGGTACTTGCGCGGTGTGTTCTTGACCGCCATTAGCCTCATTGCCCTTGTGCAGCTGATGCTGTTGATGCGAGCCGACAACGCTAGCCTTGGGTATTTGGGCGCGACGCTGTTGATCTTTTTCTGCGGCTTTAATGTGCTGGAAGCGACGCAACCCAGCCTTGTGACCAAACTGGCTCCGCCCGAGCTGCGCGGCACGGCGCTGGGGGTGTACAACACGCTGCAATCCATCGGATTGTTTGTTGGCGGCTTTATGGGCGGACTGCTCTCCAAATGGGGCGGGCACGCGGCGGTGTTTGGCGTGGCAACGGTCGTCATCGTGATTTGGTTCGCCGTTGCGTGGGGCATGAAAGCGCAGCCCGCAAAAACCGCTGTCAAACCTGCGTCATAATCATTTTTTTAACTCACTTTTACTTTTTATTTGGAGCACTCACATGGCATCGGTTAACAAAGTCATTCTCATGGGCAACTGCGGACGCGATCCCGAAGTGCGCTACCTACCTTCAGGCTCGGCCGTGGCGACGGTCACGCTGGCGACATCGACACGCCGCAAAGACAAAGCAACCGGGGAAATGGTGGAAGAGACACAGTGGCATAGGCTCAACTTCTTTGATCGCTTGGCCGAAATTTGCGGTGAGTACGTCAAAAAAGGCTCGCAAATTTATGTGGAAGGCCGTTTGCGCTACGGCAAGTACACCGACAAAGATGGCATCGAGCGCCAAACCACCGACATCACCGTGAACGAAATGCAACTCTTGGGCTCACGCCAAGGCGCGGGCGCACCAGAGGGCGGAACGTCCACCAGCAACTACGCCAAACCAGCGCCCCGCCCAGCCGCTGCAAGCGCGGCTCCTGCGGCAGCGCCAGCGCAAAAAGCCGCAGCACCCGGCTCGGGCTTTGATGATATGGATGACGATATTCCGTTTTGATGTCAGACGAGCGTCTATACCCCTATCTGGCGCGTGAAGATGTCATGCAAGCCTTGCGTTACGGCGCTTGGCGGTCAGAAGAGCGCGAGGTCATGCTGGCGAAAGCATGAAACTCGTCACTGACATGAGTCCAGGTGTCATTGGTCAACATACGGTGAGGGCGCTCAAGCAAATGGCGGATGAGTTGGATCAAGGCGCGTTACTCACGATTGAGCTAAACAAAATGCGGTTACGGTTGTTGTCATTCCAAGGGCGTAGTTAATGGCATACGACGAAGGGCTCGCCCAGCGCATCCGAGAGTTGGCCATCCATATGCCAACCCCTATCACCGAAAAAAAGATGTTTGGCGGTATCGCCTTTATGGCGTTTGACTACATGTTTGTTGGAGTCATAAAAGACAGCCTCATGGCGCGTGTTGGTGCGTCCCACTATGCTGATGCGCTGACGCAGCCCCATGTTGTGCCAATGGAATTTACAGGTAAACCCATGGCGGGTTATGTTTTTGTCCAGCCTTTAGGCCTAGCTGAAGATGAGCAGTTACAGCATTGGATGGATCTGTGTTTTGCTTTTGTGCGTGCACTTCCGGCAAAAGCGCGAAAGTCGTCAAGAGGGCCTGCGCAGATTACTCACTCTCGCGATGCTTCCTAGGCCGCCCGGCCAATGCCTTATCAAAGAGCCAATTGGGCAGTAAGCGCAAGAGCTTGGCGACCCAGCCCATTTGCCACGGGATGACGCGGTAGTTGTCACCGCACTCAATCGTTTTGAACGCCTGATTGGCAAAGGCATCCGCCTGCATTAAAAACGGCATGCTGTATTTGTTTTGTGCGGTCAGCGGCGTGGCGATATAGCCCGGCAAGATGGTGAGCACTTTGACACCAAACGCTTTCATTTCTCCGCGCAGGGACTCGCAATAACTGATGACCGCCGCTTTGCTGGAGCAATACGCGCCGTGACCGGGTAGTCCTCGGATGCCAGCAACGCTGGCAATGCCGACTAGTTTGCCATCGCCTCTGGCTTGCATGGGGCGAATGAAGGCCGAGAACGTTGCCGCTAGGCCGATGTTGTTGGTGGCGTAGACCTCGCGCATAACGTCTAAATCCGAGCGCTCTGCCGTGTCGATACCGATGCTGATACCCGCATTGGCAATCACCACATCGGGCAGGCCTTGCGCTGCCATGCAGGCGTTGGCAGCGGCAATGATGCTATCCACGTTGGCTACATCAGCGCTGTAGGTCTTGTACCGATGGCGCTCTAGGTTTTTTGTCTGCGCCCATTGTTCGATAACGTCCACGCGCCGCGCCACCAACGCTAGCGTGTAGCCTGCGGCGTAAAAGCGTTCGGCCATGGCTTGCCCGATGCCGCTGGAAGCGCCTGTGATGAAGACGAGTTTGTTCATAGGTGTACCTTTAAAAATAATGAGGGTCTGTCCCCAATTAAATTCAAAACCGCTCTAGTTCTGGAAAGGGCATCGCGCCAGCCTTGATGACCATTTTTCCGTACTCGGCGCAGCGCTGCAAGGTGGGAATGACTTTACCGGGATTGAATGTGCCGTGGGCATCAAACGCACGTTTGATGGCAAACATCCACTCGTTTTCAGTCGCCGTAAATTGCACGCACATGGAGTTCAGTTTCTCCACGCCCACGCCATGTTCGCCCGTCACGGTGCCGCCCATGGCGACGCTGGTCTCTAGGATGTCGGCACCAAAGAGTTCGCAGCGGTGCAGCTCATCCGCGTTATTGGCATCAAACATGATGAGGGGATGCAAGTTGCCGTCGCCTGCGTGGAAGACGTTGGCGCAGGTGAGCTGATATTTTTCTTCCATGCCTTGAATCGCTAGCAAGATGTCGGCAAGGCGTTTGCGCGGAATGGTGGAGTCCATGCACATGTAGTCGGGGCTGATGCGACCCGATGCCGGGAAGGCGTTTTTGCGACCACTCCAAAACTTCAGGCGCTCGGCCTCGTCGCGTGAGACCGCAATAGCGGTTGCGCCGCAGCCACGCAGCACGCGGCTCATGCGCTCAATTTCTTCTTCGACTTCCTCGGGCGTGCCGTCGCTCTCACATAGCAAGATGGCAGCGGCGCTCAGGTCGTAACCCGCATGAACAAAGGCTTCTACGGCTGCGGTCATGGGTTTGTCCATCATCTCAAGACCTGCCGGAATGATACCGGCGGCGATCACGCTGGCGACAGCGTCACCAGCTTTGCGGATGTCATCAAAACTGGCCATGATGCAGCGTGCCAGCTGTGGCTTGGGCACGAGTTTGACGGTGACCTCTAGGGTGACAGCAAGCATCCCCTCCGAACCCACAAGAGCGGGCAGCAAGTCAAAACCGGGCGCGTCAAGTGCGTCCGAACCAATTTCTAGGGGCTCACCTTCGGCGGTAAAGCCGCGCACCTTGAGCACGTTGTGCAGCGTTAGTCCGTACTTGAGGCAGTGCACACCGCCTGAGTTTTCGGCCACATTGCCGCCGATGGTGCAGGCGATTTGGCTGCTGGGGTCGGGGGCGTAGTAAAGGCCGTAGGGCGCAGCCGCTTCGCTGATGGCGAGGTTACGCACGCCGCACTGCACGCGCGCAGTGCAAGCGTGGATGTCAATGTCAATGCGTTGATTGAATTTGGCCAACGACAGCGTGACACCGTTGGCCAGTGGCATCGCGCCGCCCGACAGTCCCGTGCCTGCGCCGCGTGCGACGACGGGCACATCGGCTGCATGACAGGCTCGCAGCACGCCTTGAACCTGCGCTTCGGTCTCGGGCAGCGCCACTGCCATGGGGCGTTGGCGATAGGCGGTCAGGCCATCGCATTCATAGGGAGCCGTGTCCTCTTGTTGCCACAGCAGCGCGTGGGCGGGCAGGACAGCGAGTAGGGCATGTT
>CAZAIW010000129.1:0-6530 GCA_964485285.1 uncultured Burkholderiaceae bacterium
GCGTAAGGTAGTGTCAGCTGCTTACCGAGCAGAAGGTACAAAAAATTCTTTTTATAAACCCCAACAGCTATCGCTAAACCCATAGCCATGCCAGCATACAAAAAGGTCGGCTTCCACTTAATAAAACGTTCATCGTGCAGACCAATCGTGAGTGCGCCAAACACCAAAACCAAAACAAGTGTGACTTTTTGAAGCATCTCTAACCGGCGTTCGCGCCAGTAGATATAGGTCATCTGCGCAAGGGTTGCTGCCATTAAAACACCAGTCGCAACGTAAAGGCCGTGCCATTTGTAGGCGATAAAAAAAAGTGCGATGGGCAAAAAATCAAGGAGCAGTTTCATGTCTCGGATTGTAGGCGGGTCTTAGGTTGGGTCACCGTGGAGGTACTCATAAAAATGCCGAAGAACACGTGCCGTTACGCCCCAAATATGTCTTTCTTGTCCGTGGGTATCAACGCTTGGAATGCCATACCAATCGCGTGTGTGCGAGCCCTGCTCATCATGCCAAGTCAGCTCGTGGTGGTGGTGGTGCTGGGGGTGCAGGATGTGCGGCAGAGGAATTTCAAAAACGTCACTGACCTCATCTGGTGACAGGCGCAGTGTAAAGCGCGGGTCAACCAGCGCCACAATGGGTGTGATCTCGTACCCTGTTCCTGTTTCGTGTTGAGTCAGGCAACCAATGACGCGGCAGTTTTGGCGAGGCAGCCCGACTTCTTCTTCGGCTTCGCGTAGGGCGGTGATGTGTGCGCTCGTGTCCTCGGGGTCTATTTTTCCGCCGGGCAGGGCGATTTGTCCCGAGTGCTTACGCAGCTTGGTACTGCGTACCGTGAGCAGCACGGTCAGTCCGCTTTCACGCTGCATGATGGGAATCAAAACAGCCGATGGCTTGAGCAGAGGGTTCTGAGGGACATGCGCGTTGGTTTGCGGTAGCTGCGCCAGCGTGCCATCCAGCCGCGCTGTTAAAAAATCAACCGTCACGCGCGAAGCATTTAGCGGTTGAAAGCGTTCATCTGGTGGTAGGAGCGGGGCTTTTTTCGGATCAAACTGGGGGATGGTCGATAAAGACGGCGGTTTCCTATGCGCAGAGTCCAGCAAAGAGGGTAAAGAAAAAGCCGCCGACGCGGGAGGCGAAGACGGCTTCATGAAAGGGCAGCTCGCTACAAAGTTAAGCGGCGGCGGCAACCTTAGGTGCTTTGCGTGTGAGCTTTTCTTTAATACGTGCAGACTTGCCACTGCGATCACGCAGGTAATACAGCTTGGCACGGCGCACATCACCACGGCGCTTGACTTCGATGGAAGCAATGAGTGGGCTGTAGGTTTGGAACGTACGCTCTACGCCTTCGCCATTTGAGATTTTGCGAACAATAAAGCTGGAGTTAATGGAGCGGTTGCGAATCGCAATCACAACACCCTCAAACGCTTGTACGCGCTTACGGGTTCCCTCAACCACGTTCACGTTCACAATGACAGTGTCGCCAGGCGCAAATTCGGGAATCACTTTACCCAGACGGGCGATTTCTTCTTGTTCCAAAGTTTGGAGTAAGTTCATTTTGAATTACCTTCAAGTTTGTCAGTTCATGCGCGCTACACAAGGGGCGTTTGAAAAAATGTTCTACACATCAGCTGAGAACAACGCGGCGGGCAGAGGAAAAGTCAACCGCGAATTATAGCTTTTTCGCCAAAAGTAAATCGGGTCGCAGTTGACGGGTGAGCTCAAGCCGTTTAGTTTGTCGCCATGCTTCAATTTTGGCGTGATTACCCGATAGCAGCACATCAGGAACCGCTTGACCCTTCCACACCTCGGGGCGTGTGTAGTGGGGGCAGTCTAGTAAACCGCTGATGGCGGGATTGAAGCTATCTTGCAAATGACTTTGTTCGTCTGTGAGCACGCTGGGTTGCAGTCTAGCCAGAGCGTCCAGCAAGGCGACAGCAGCAATTTCTCCGCCTGAGAGCACAAAGTCGCCCAGACTGAGCTGGTGGGTAACGTGCGCGTCGATAAAACGTTGATCAAGTCCTTCGTAGCGTCCACACATCAGCACGGCACCTTGCCCAAATTCACCATCTCTATCCGTCCAAGATAGAACGACGGATTGATGGATCGTTTGTCCGGTCGGCGAAAAAAGGACAACGGGAGATGCGGCGCACCCTGTGGCTTCTCTTTGGGTTTGGATCGCCAGTAAACACTGCAAAAGTGGCTCGGCCATCATGACCATGCCGGGGCCTCCGCCAAATGGTCGGTCATCGACGCGCTTGTAATGACCGCTAGCAAAGTCGCGCAGTTGCCACAGATGGACATCGATGGATGGGGCATCGCCGTTCATACCTTGAAATGCACGCCGGGTCACGCCTGCGGTGAGGTAGGGGGCAATCAATTCGGGAAAGAGAGTGATGATGTCGATACGCATGAATCGATTATCAAGTTATCCTTGGGGGTTTTAACTTTATTGACTGAGGAGTTTTTTTATGCAAGCAACCTTCCAACTTGATGCCGCCGACTGCAAGAAAATCATCGCAGCAGCTGAGGCCGAGGCGCTTAAAAATAATTGGGCGGTGGCCATTGCGGTGGTGGACGCGGGAGGCTATCTCATGGCGTTTCAGCGCTTGGATGGCGTAGCGACCATTTCTTCGGAAATTGCACCCGCTAAAGCCCGTACGGCCGCTTTAGGTCGGCGCGAGAGCAAGATTTACGAGGACATCATCAACGCAGGACGCTATTCGTTTTTAAGTGCCCCAACGCTCGCGGGCATGCTAGAGGGCGGCGTGCCTATCGTGAAAGATGGCAACTGCATTGGGGCGGTGGGCGTAAGTGGCGTGAAGTCGAACGAAGACGCGCAAATTGCAAAAGCGGGTATTGCGGCGCTAGGCTTGTAAAAAAGATGTTTCGCTCTTTCTTCTTTTCTAGGCAGTGGCTGCCGTGGTCGCTGGGCGGCTCATTGCTTATTTTGTGGGTCGTTTGGTATCAAGTTCAGCTGTCGGTCAAGATTAACGACTGGTACAAAAACTTCTACGACTCTTTGCAGCAAGCCTTGTCTAAACCCAATAGCGTCACGATTGATCAATACATGGCGCTGATTTTTACCTTTGTTTCGATTGCAACATTGTCAATTGTGTTGGCGGTATTGTTAGAGTTTTTCGTCAAGCATTTCGTCTTTCGCTGGCGCACGGCTATGACTAATTTTTATGTCGACCATTGGCAAAAGTTGCGTCATATTGAAGGAGCCTCACAGCGCGTTCAAGAAGATACGATGCGTTTTGCAACCATTATTCAAAATTTAGGTGTGGCATTTATCAAAAGTGTTTTAGTTTTGGTGGCGTTTTTGCCCATTCTTTGGGATTTATCCAAGAAAGTACCAGAACTGCCTTGGATTGGTCCTGTCGATCATTCGCTTGTTTTTGTAGCGGCTATTTGGTCGATTTTTGGCACATTGGGGTTGGCGTTGATTGGCATCAAGCTGCCAGGCTTGCAATTTAATAACCAGAGGGTGGAAGCGGCTTTTCGCAAAGAGTTAGTTCTTGGTGAGGACGACGACGTGCGTGGTTCACCACCAACACTAAAGTCTTTATTTCATCAAGTCAGGACAAACCACTTTCGCCTGTATTTCCATTACATGTATTTTGATGTGGCGAAGTGGGGGTATTTGCAATTTGGCGTTATGGTGCCCATGATTGCGCTTGGCCCTGCGGTGGTCGCTGGAGCCATCACATTTGGTATGTGGCGGCAAATTGCTAATGTATTTGATAAGGTTGAGAACTCTTTTCAATACTTGGTTAGCAGTTGGACGGATATTGTCGAATTGATCTCTGTCTATAAACGACTAAGAGCCTTTGAAGCGAAATTACTCGCGCTATAATCAAAAGCTTTGCCAATTCTGGCTAAACCCTTGCTGCACCACAATTGAGACGCTGTGGGTAGCTTTTATCCTCAAGGAGAGTTTATGCGTCATTACGAAATCGTTTTGCTGATCCATCCCGATCAAAGCGAACAAGTCCCGGCGATGCTGGAGCGTTACAAGGGAATGATCACCGCTGGCGGCGGCATTGTTCACCGAGTCGAAGATTGGGGGCGTCGCCAATTGGCTTACCTGATTAACAAACTGGCCAAAGCCCATTATTTGTGCTTGAACATCGAGGCCAATCAATCCGTCATGGAAGAGATTGAGCATGCTTTTAAATTTAACGATGCGGTTTTGCGGCATTTGACCGTGGTCAAAAAAGTGGCCGAAACCGCTCCATCGCTGATGATGAAAACCGTTGAACGCGAAGAAGCGCGTAAGGCGCAGCAAGCGGAGTTTGCCGGACAGTCGCGCGACTAAGCCAGCAGTGAACCGCTACCAAGTTACAGCAACACTGATCGAGAGACAATCTTTGCGCTACACACCTGCTGGTGTCCCCGCGCTAGATGTACAAGTTGAGCATCACTCAGAAGACCTAGGGGGTCACGATGCCAATCTTGTGATCTCAGCTGTTGCGTTTGGTTTGGTAGCACAAACTCTGGATAGCACATCACTGGCTAGTCAACTTAAATTAAACGGTTTTTTACGTCACAGCACTAAGAGTAAAAAACTAATTCTTCAAATTGAAACTTTCGAAATTATTTAGAGGAGTCCATCATGGCCGGACCATCACGTTTTAAGAAAAATGCAGATAAGCGCCCAAAGCGCAACACCCAATCCTTGCTGTTTAAACGCAAGCGTTATTGCCGCTTCACGGTTGCCGATGTGGTCGAGATCGATTACAAAGATGTCGATACGTTACGCGACTTCTTGGCGGAAAACGGCAAAATCATTCCGGCTCGTTTGACCGGCACTCGCGCCATTTATCAGCGCCAACTTAACACCGCTATCAAGCGTGCGCGTCAACTGGCGCTCTTGCCGTACAGCGACCAACACAGCATCTAAGGAAGGACAACATCATGCAAATTATTCTGTTAGAAAAAGTTGTCAATCTGGGTAACCTAGGCGATGTCGTCAAAGTGAAAGACGGTTACGCACGTAACTTCTTAATTCCCGGACGTCACGCTAAACGTGCTACCGCCAATGCCATCAAGGAGTTTGAAGCTCGCCGAGCTGAACTTGAGAAGGCTGCTGCTGAAAAGCTGTCGGCATCGCAGGCCATTGGAGAAAAACTCGCAGGCACGACCATCAAGCTCACGCAAAAAGCCGGCGTTGATGGTCGACTCTTTGGCTCAGTCACCAATTTTGATATTGCTGAAGAACTGATCAAGATCGGGTTTACGGTTTCTAAAGCGCAAATTCGGATGCCTACTGGACCGATCAAAATCGTGGGTGATAGCGCTGTATCGGTTGCTCTTCATACCGATGTTGTCGTTGAAATCACGGTGTCGGTCTACGGAGAAACGGCTTAAGCCAGAAGCTGTTGGTTTATCCACAGCTTAATCACTGATCGTTCACACCGTTGTGCGGTGACACAAGGGTTTTGATTCGTTAGGATCAAAACCCTTTTTCTTTTTGTTATGTCTCATTCACTTTCACCTTTTGATACGCCTGCTGATAGCGAGCAGGTATTTACCGACTACGCGGGTGACTTACCCGTGGCTCAATTGCGGATACCACCGCACTCGATGGAGGCGGAGTCCAGCGTGCTTGGCGGCTTGCTGTTGGATAACAGCGCTTGGGATCGTATTGGGGATGCTGTGCAAGAGGGCGACTTTTATCGCTACGAGCACCGGATCATTTTTGGCGTTTGCGCCAAGCTCATCAACGCCACCAAACCTGCCGATGTCATTACCGTTTTTGAAGCCTTGCAAAGCCTAGGCAAGGCCGAAGAGGTGGGTGGCATTGGTTACTTGAACAGCCTCGCGCAGTATGTGCCTAGTGCAGTCAATATCCGCCGGTATGCCGAGATCGTGCGCGAACGTGCGATTTTGCGCAAACTGATCGAAGCCAGTGATGATATTGGGACGAGTGCCTTCAACCCCAAAGGCAAGCCGGTTGATGAAATTTTGGATGAGGCCGAACAAAAGATTTTCAAGATTGGTGAAGAAGGCAATAAAAATAAACAAGGTTTTCAGTCCATGGATACGCTGGTCGTCGAGTTGCTCGATCGCGTACAAGAGATGAGCGAAAACCCCAACGACATCACGGGTGTGCCAACGGGGTTTTATGATTTAGATCGCATGACATCAGGCTTTCAAGCGGGGGATTTGATCGTGCTGGCGGCAAGGCCCTCCATGGGGAAAACGGCGTTGGCGATCAACATTGCCGAGCACGTTGCGTTGAACGAAGGTCTGCCTGTGGCCGTGTTTTCGATGGAGATGGGTGCCTCGCAACTGGCGGTTCGTGTGGTGGGTTCGATTGGACGAATCGACCAGCAACGCCTACGCACGGGCAAGCTGCAAGATGATGAATGGCCTCGCCTTGCCGAGGCGGTTGAAAAGCTTCGAACCGTCTCTTTGCACATCGACGAGACTCCCGGGTTGATGCCCAGTGTGCTGCGCGCCAATGCGCGGCGTTTGGCGCGTCAATGTGGCAAGCTGGGATTGATCGTGGTGGATTACTTGCAGTTGATGAC
>CAZAIW010000130.1:0-6410 GCA_964485285.1 uncultured Burkholderiaceae bacterium
CGCTGCACCAGCGTCTTCTAAGAGCTTGGTCACAGTATTGATTGAACACCCCACAATGCGCTCGATTGAACGCATTGAATTACCTTCTACCAGCAGCTGCAATATCTGCACTTTCTTTTCAATTGGCATGATGTTCATTTGTTACCCTTTAGCATTTTTGTATGTTTGAATTATAATTGCAAAAACAAACAATGCAAGCATAAATTTATTTTTATTTGCTTGCATTGTCTAAAAATGAGCGCTAGAATGCAAGCATAATTTTTAACTAGAGGTGCTTACATGGAAAAGAATCAATCAAAAGCTGCTGGCGGACTTGCTAGGGCGGCAAAGCTAACGCCAGAGCAAAGAAGTGAAATTGCTCGAAATGCGGCAATCGCTAAACACGCCATGAAACCGTTAGCAGCGATACGCAAAGGGAATTTCAAGGAGGATTTTGGTTTTGACGCGGAGTGCTACGTCTTAAATGATGAGAATAAAACAGCCGTTATGAGCCAACGGGGTATAGGGGATGCGTTACTATTAACTGGCGGTGGCGGCACTGCTTTCCAGCGATTTGCTAATGGTAAAAACATTAAGGAATATCTTGGTCCTGAGCTGCTTGAAAAAATTGAAAATCCAATTCAATTTCAACGGTTTACAGGTGGTCCCAGCAGCATAGAAGAAAACCCAAAAAACAGCTTATCTTTTGGGTATCAAGCCACGCTATTGATTGATGTTTGTCAAGCTATTGTTAGGGCGAGTAACGATGGCAAGTTACAGCACAATCAAGCGGATTTAGCTAAACAGGCGGGAGTTATTCTTGGCGCTACTGCAAAGCTTGGAATTCAAACACTAGTCTACAAGCTCGCTGGGTATGACTCTACAAAAGAAGAGGTAATTGCGGCATTCAAAGCTTTTGTGCAGGAAGAGGCTAAAAAATATGAAAAAGAGTTCCCGCCAGAGCTTTATCTTGAGTGGGCTAGGCTTTATGCAATAGTTCCGCCTGTGCGAGGGAAGTCATGGAAAAATAAACATTTAACTGTCGATCATGTTTACTATCCATTAGCCAAAAGCAATGGTAAATTGTTGGCGTTGTTGCGTGAGTCTAAAGATTCAGACGGTGGTGGCAAAAAGCTATTTCAATTTTTGAACGAAGTAGGAACTAGGGCGTTGCGTATGCACCTAGGGCGGATACTTGAAATGGCTGAGTCATCCTCTGATAAGGCGGCCTACGAGGCGAAGATTGTGGATAGGTTTGGCGGTCAGCAGGGCATTAACTTTGCCACCTAGCCGCTGCCGCCTTCTTAGCTATCGCCGAGCGCTGTTCGGCGGTTAGCTTTGCAGTACGAGCAACACCGCCGATCAATCCACCACGCCGCCCTGACTCTTGGGCTGCTTGTTTCTTTGGGTCAATGACTGGTTTTTCTACTTCACCAGTAGCTTGCTGCAAAATAGAGAATGCGGTTTGATTGATGTCTTTGCGTTTCATACCCTCAAGCATAGCAAAGAGTTCATAAAAATGCGAACTAATTACGCACTAATTTCAAACTGAGACACTACCTACTTTTAGAATGCTCAACATGAATACTTTATCAAAACCGATGCACGCCCCTCTCAACCCCGCATGGCTAGACGCGCAGTACAACAACCGAGCGCTGGTGCCGGATTTTCAAAATTACTTCAATCGCTGGAAAGCCTTGTCGTCCAAGGTGCGTGCCGATCAGCTGTGCCGCTTGGATACGCCTTACGGTGCGGATGGTAGCGACGACATGAACCAGTCGCTGGATATTTTCCCAAGCACCTCCAGCCGCTCGCCTGTGCTGTTTTTTATTCATGGTGGCTATTGGCGTTCGCTCGACAAATCCGATCACAGCTTCATCGCGCCGGCTTACACGCAAGCAGGAAACTGCGTGGTGATTCCCAATTACGCCCTGTGTCCTAAAACCGATGGCGCTGCCGTGACGATTCCCATGATCACGATGCAGATGGTGCAGGCGCTGGTGTGGACGTACCGCAACATTGCCAAGTTTGGAGGCGATCCACGCCGCATCACGGTGGCAGGGCATTCTGCGGGTGGTCACTTGGCAGCCATGATGCTGGCGTGCTGCTGGCAAGCGGTGTCGCCCGATTTGCCCGCCAACTTAGTCAGAAGCGCCTTGTCGCTGTCGGGGGTGTTTGATTTAGAGCCCATGCGGCACACCCCATTTTTAAAAGACTCGCTGCAATTGACCGAGCGCGATGCTATTCAAGCAAGCCCTATCCATGTGGCGGCTCCAGCGGCGGGGACGCTGCACTGCTTTGTGGGTGCGGAGGAAAGCTCAGAATTTATCAATCAAAATTTGCTCCTGCAACGCGCGTGGGGCAAGGCCATTGTTCCTACCGCCCAGACGGTTGCGGGACGTAACCACTTTAGCGTTGCCGATACGCTGTGCAAAAGTGGACACGCACCGCATGACACCTTGATGCAACTTTTAAAGGCTTGAAATCATGACCACTCAACCATCCCTCAGTTACTTCGCGCTTGCCCATCGGGGCGGCAAACGCATGGCCTATTGGTCGCATGGCGAGCCGACTGCCAAGCACTTAGTGGTATGCGTGCATGGCCTAACCCGACAAGGACGCGACTTTGACGCGCTGGCGCAGGCCATACTGGATAAGGCCTCCAGCCAGGGTGAGCCGGTGCGTGTGATTTGCGTGGACATCATCGGACGCGGCATGAGCGACTGGCTGGACGATGCCATGGGCTACGCCGTGCCGCTGTACGCGCAAGACATGGTTGCTTTTTTAACGGCGCTGCACGCGCAGCAAGCCTATGAGCGACTTGATTGGGTGGGCACCAGCATGGGCGGCTTGATTGGCATGGGCGTGACGGGCAGTTTCGGCGCAGGAGCGGTTGAGCTGCCCATTCCCGTTCGGCGCTTGGTTTTAAACGATGTGGGGCCCACGATTGAGTGGTCATCCTTGGTGCGTATTGGTCAGTATTTAGGGCGGCACACGCCGGGCGTGGGCATTTTTGCGACCGAGCAACAAGCCGCCGATGCCATGTGGCAAATCTCCAGCAGCTTTGGTCCGCACAGCCAAGAGGACTGGCTAGAGCTGTCGCGCCATCAACTCAAAAAATGTGCCGATGGCAAATACACCTTGGCTTACGACCCTGCCATCGCCACGCTGTTTAAGATGGCCAGCCGCGAATCCAGTGAAGCCGGCGAGGCGATGCTGTGGCAGCTGTATGCCGACATCACCGCCCAGACTCTGATTACACGAGGACAAGATAGCGATTTACTCTCGCCCGCTACGGCAGCGCGTATGTGCACGGATGGCAAGAAGATGCCTGCGCCGGCGCGGTTGGTTGAGTTTGCCGGTGTGGGACACGCCCCAACTTTTGTTGCCAAAGATCAGCAGGGTGTGGTGGTTGATTTTTTATTTCACTAAGGCAAGAGAGTACAAGACGCTTCGCACGCACGCTCGCACTTCACCTCCATTCCAAACTAACTTGATCCCATGAATAACTTGTCTTTTTCTCGACTGCCTCAGCGAGTGCGAATGGCGTGCTACGCTGTCTTGTGCTCCCTTGCCTGCGCTGCATCCTTTGCCCAAAACACGCAGACTGCCCAGACGACCCAGCCCGCATGGCCTAGCAAGCCGCTGCGGTTTTTAGTTGCCGCTCCTGCCGGTAGTTCGCTGGACGTGATTGCCAGAAGCATCGGCGACAAGCTCGCTCCGCGCGTGGGGCAAAGCGTGGTGGTTGAAAACATCGCGGGTGGCAGCGGCACCATCGCCACCAACATGGCGGCCAAAGCCGCGCCCGATGGACACACGTTTGTGCTTTCGTTTAACGGGCCGCTGGCGTTTACGCAGTACCTTACCCGGCTGCCTTATGACCCCGCGAAAGACTTAACCCCCGTCATCATGACCACTAGTCAGCCCAATGTGCTGGCGGTCAATAGCGCTTTGCCGGCGAAGGATGTGAAGGAGTTGGTGACGTATTTAAGAGCCAACCCGGCCAAGTTCAACTATGCCTCGGTGGGTGTGGGCTCTAGCTCGCATCTGGCGATGGAACTCTTTAAGTACGAAGCGGGCATCTTCGCCACGCACATTCCGTTTAACGGCTCGCCCCCGGCCACGTTTTCGGTGGCCAGTGGCGACACGCAGATGATTTTTACCATTCCCACCATCATCATGCCGCAGGTCAAGGCCGGTAAGCTGCGTGCGCTGGCGGTTAGCACCAAAGGGCGATTTAGCCTGCTGGCTGATATTCCATCGGTGCGCGAAAGTGGTATCAAAGAGCTGGCTCATTTTGAGGCCTTGGCTTGGAATGGCATCTTGGTGCCCAGCGCCACACCCCAAGCGGTTGTGCAGCGCATGAATCATGAGTTTGATGCCATCCTCAAAATGGACGATGTGCGTGCAAGGCTTGCCAGTGCGGGGCTGGAGGCCGTTGGTGGCTCTTCCGAGTACTTTGCTAAAGAGCTAGCCGCCGAGACCAAAAAGTGGCGCGTCATCATTGAGCGACTGAAGTTGAACGACTAAAGCGGACGAATTGAATCCTGTACGAGTACGCTCATTCACCTGCATCCAGCTGCATACAATTCCGACATGCGCCTCAATCCTGAACAAATCGCCGTGATTAAAGGCACCCTTGCACGCATTGTGCCGGCCAAGGAGCTGGGCGGCGTTCGCCTCTACGGCTCGCGGGTAGACGATAGCAAGCGCGGTGGTGATATTGATTTGATGTTAGACCTAGTAAGTCCAATGGAACACCCAGAGCGATTGCGTGCACAGGTTGCTAGTCAAATCGAGATGGGGCTGACGAGGGCGCTAGGTGCCTCACCCAAGGTCGATATTTTGGTGCGAGCCCCCAATCTCATGGACTTACCGATTCACCATGCTGCGATTGAGCACGGAGTCATGTTGTGAGTGCGCTGCTACGGTTGCAAAAACTCGCTGGGCATATTGGACGAGAGGTTGAGCTGGTGCAGGATACCGCCGCCCATCTGTTTACGCTACCTCGGGATCAAATTGCACAAGGCATTGCGCAAGGCGGCATCATTTCCGAGCGTGTCGAGGCTTTTGTCTCGCGCTTTGGCAGGTTGCAAGACAACATCGGGGACAAGTTGATGCCTGCATTGTTAGCGTACCTGCAAGAACCCGTTCGCCCCATGGGTGAGATGTTGGCTTATGCTGAAAAACTAGAGTGGCTCGATTCCATGGATGACTGGCTCAGAACGCGAAAATTACGTAATCAACTTGTTCACGACTATGACGACAACACGGAGCTGTTAGTGAGCACCATCCATGAGGCGTATCGCTACTTGCCTGTATTGATAACGATTGCTGGTCGGTTGCAGAAAAAAGTCGCGGGGCTAACGGACGCATAGAAGTCCCCCTCAGACGCTCACGTGAGGGTTGACCTTTAAAATCAAGCTCTTTGCAAGCCCTGTTCTTGGGGTTTTTTGAAGGGCTTTTTTTGTGACTGTCTTTGCTCTCCCCCCCCACATCCTGTGCTTGGATACTGGCATTCAAGCTTTAACGACCGCCCAACAAGCGGCGCTGTTGGCCAAAGTTCAAGCCATCCATCCATCGGTTGAAGCGCTGCATGCTGATTTTGTGCATTGGGTGTTGAGCGCTGATGCGCTCGAGCCCAGCGTGCAGGACAAACTCACCGCGCTGCTCACTTACGGAGAATTGGCAAGTAGGGTGTCCCCCAAGCCTTATGCAGAAAGGTCTGCAGAGCAGGATGGCCTGCAAGGCATGCTGGTTGTGCCGCGCAGAGGGACGATCTCGGCGTGGTCATCCAAAGCGACCGATATTGCACGCAATTGCGGGTTGGGTGTGCAGCGCATAGAGAGGGGAACCCGGTACTACCTAGTGACTCGCAAGCCCTTGCCGCCAAGCGCTTTAGATGCGATGGTAGCGGCGCTGCATGACCCCATGACCGAGTCGGTGTTGAGCGGGCGCTTTGATACTGCCGCGCTGTTTGACGTGCTGACCAGTCCACCCATGGAGCGCATCGACATCCTAGGACAGGGACACGCAGCGCTGCAAGAAGCTAATCGCCATATGGGTTTGGCGCTCTCGGGTGACGAGATGGATTATTTGCTGGAGGCGTATACCGCGCTGGCACGCAACCCAACCGATGTTGAGCTGATGATTTTTTCGCAGGCCAACTCCGAGCACTGCCGGCACAAAATTTTTAATTCCAATTTTGTGATTGATGGTGCCGTGCAGGGCAAGAGCTTGTTCGCCATGATTCGCCACACCGAGGCGATGAACCCGCAGCACACCGTGGTGGCGTATGCCGATAACTCTTCCATCATGGAAGGTGCACCCGATAGCAACGGACACATCACTCGCCACGTCATCATGAAGGTGGAGACGCACAACCACCCGACGGCGATTGCTCCGTGGCAAGGCGCAGCCACCGGTGCGGG
>CAZAIW010000131.1:0-6367 GCA_964485285.1 uncultured Burkholderiaceae bacterium
CCCTGAGCCTGTCGAAGGGCTCGTTCGTTAAAATTATGCAAAGAGATCAATCATGGACGTTTTCCAAAATCAAGTACATCCACAGCTAGCCGTATATTCAACTTTCTGCGGAACAACAAATAACAAAACTTTTCATGAAAAGCCTGTTGAAAGTGAATACAAGCATTTTTTTATTTCTAATAATCAAGATGTTTTGTCAATTGCAATGAATCTTGGTTGGGAGCCATTATTTATAGATTTAGAGGTGAGTGATAATTTAGTTTTATCAGCTCATCAGGCAAAAATAGCAAAGGCTATTCCACACAGATTTCAGCAACTCAATGAATTTGAATTCACTTTTTATAAAGATGATAAAATCGACGTTGACTTAGAAAAAATCATCTCGCACATTCCTATACTCCAAGAAAATAATTCACCTTTAGCGATTCGTCCACATTTATTCTTGGCTGGAAATAATTTATTTGAATTTGGTGAGGCGATGCTTCAAGCAAGGTATAAAGCGCAATGGGCGCAGACGGTTCGTTATATAACTGAACAAATTGCAAATGGATATAATCTGGAATGTCAGATGTATTGGACTTCTGCCATACTCAGAAATATGCGACATCCTGACATTCAATTATTCAATGAAACTTGGTTTGAGAATATACAGCGCTGCGGAATTGAATGCCAAATTAGTTTTAATTTTGTTGCTCAAAAATTCCCCTCGATCTCGTTACTTCCTTTGGATATTCGCTAATTTCATGTTCCGGGAATCACATCATTGCCCTTTACTTGATGATTAAGAAGAGCGTCATTGCGGCAATTCCATTCATTCAAGGGCTCACCCAGCAGGGGCAGTGTTGATCGAGGTCACCTAGGCTCACATCGGGATAGAGTTTGCCTGTCCATCCGGCAAATCCCGACAACAAGGGGCGGATGGTGGTGGCGGCGGATAAGTTGGCATTGAGTGCATCAAAGCAAAATTGTTCTGCGACCTCCAGTTTCCGGTCATCGGTTTTTAAGTAAGCGGGGACGATATGCGTTTCGCAAAATGCGCGCGTCGAATAAAAAAAACGCAGATCAGCCCAAGGTCGTTGTTCGGTACCTGCTTGCAGATGTTTCCAAAAAAGATTCGTCACGCCGTTTTGCTCAATCAATTGTTGGATGACTTCAAAATTCCGGCAATATACCTTGCCCGTGCATTTAAAAAAGCTGGGGCGTTCTTTTAAAAGAATGGAATGCTCAAGCGCAAATTGGAGTAGTAGACCTTCGCCATAGCCTTTGCCTTTTGACTGAATGAGGCCGTCGTTTTGCAGGTAGTGCAACTGCTCAACCTCCACACCCATTTGCTTTAAAAGCTGGGTTTCCTCATCGCTCAGTAAGCGCGTTGCGGTTGCATCGGCAATCACCATGTGGTCAATGCCCTGCGCAGCCCAGAAAAATGCAGCCGCCTTGGCCGTTATCAACCGAGTCGCAACATGGGTCATTTGCAAAAATGGCACATTGTTGGGAGGCCGGGTGGCCGTGGTAATTAAGACGGTCTTGCTCATTCAAATGTCTTTGATTCCATTGGACGGGTTCGCAAGTAGGTTCAGGGCGAACAGGGCTTTACAGCTCATCTCCTACGCCAACACACGCTTTAAAAAGTGAGCAATATCGGCAACCTCACGCGGATGCACACTATGCGGCATGGGGTAGGTGTGCCACGCCACGCTGTAGCCCAGCGCTTTGAGTTTGGCGTGTGACGCTTCGGCGCGATCCAGTACGACCACGGGGTCGCTCAGTCCATGCGCCATAAAAATCGGCGTGCCCGTGTTGCTCTGGCTGGCCTCGGCCTCTAAAGTGCCAGCTAACGGTAGGTAGCCCGATAGCGCCAAGATGCCCGCTAGTTTGGCCGTGTGGCGCAGTCCAGTGTGCAGTGCCATCGCGCAGCCTTGGGAGAATCCGGCCAGCACGATGTGCTCGGGCTTGATGCCGCGTGTGACTTCGCGCGCGATTAGGGCTTCAATGTCGGCTTGAGACTTGCGGATACCTGCAGCGTCCTCGGTGCGCACGGCACCGCTGCCTAGCTCGGTTCCTAGTATGTCGTACCACGCAGGCATGACGTAACCGCCGTTGATCGTGACCGGTATCTGCGGCGCATGGGGAAAGATAAACCGGATGGCGGGGCAGCCTGTTAAATCAAGCTCCGGATAAAGGCTGGCAAAGTCGTCCCCGCTGGCACCAAGGCCATGCAGCCAGATAACCGCCGCCGTGGGGTGAGGGGCCGATTCAATTTGAATGTGGTCGAGAAGTTGAGGTGTTTGCGTCATGATGATGAAGAGAGAGTCCTTAAGGGTTAATCTCTAAGTGATAAATAGGGTATGCAGTTTACAGTATCCCTTTTTATTATCGAGGGGCTATTGCCATGACAACACAGCTATTAACACGTACATCTCTTTCTCGCGCAAGCCTTATTTTGCTTGGCTTTGCAGGCTTAGTCGCAGCTGCGCAAGCACAAACGGTGCTGACCACTTCATCGTGGTTGCAGCCCACTCATGCGACCAGTACGGCGCAGCAAGAGTGGTGTGATTTAGTGGCAAAAAATAGCAGCGGTAAAGTTAAATGCAATGCCTTACCTCGCGCTGTATCGGCCGCGCCCGGTACGTTTGACGCAGTCAAAAATGGCTTGGCCGATGTTTCGTTCTCTGTGCACGGTTATACCCCCGGTCGTTTTGTCTACACGCAAATGGCGGAGTTGCCGTTTCTTGGCAATTCGGCGGAATCACTCTCGGTGGCCTACAACCGTGTGGCTCTGACCAATCCACAGTTTTTAGCCGAACATCAAGGACTCAAGGTGCTTGCGTTTTTCACGCATGGCCCCGGCATTATTTTCAATACCAAACGCGCGATTACCAGCGTGGCTGACTTAAGTGGTTTGAAGTTCCGTGTGGGCGGTGGAATGGTGAACGACATCACCAAATCGCTGGGTATGAACGTGACGCTTAAGCCCGCACCTGACTCCTACGAGCTGCTCTCGGGCGGTGTGATGGATGGGACGCTGTTTCCAGCGGAGTCAACCGAATCGTTCAAAATTGATAAGGTCATACGCCACGCCACCACGTTCCCGGGCGGCCTGTACAACACCAGTTTTGCTTTTGTGATGAACGAGGCGAAGTACAACAAACTGAGCCCAGACGAACGCAAGGCGGTGGATGCTGCTTCGGGCGAGGTATTTGCCCGCATGGTCGGTCGCAACTGGGATTAGGTGGATCGCCGCGCTGTTGCAATGATGCAAGCCAATGGCGTTGCGACGACGAAGGCCGACGCTAAATTTGTGGCCGATGTAAAAGCCAAAACATTGTCGTTAGAAGCCAAGTGGGTTGCCGATGCGAAAGCTAAAGGCCTTACCGATGCCGACAAGTTGCTGGCACAGATGCGAGCGGAAGTGGTGAAGTTGGAAAAATAAGTGAAGAAAATTCTTCAGCATTTTTGCGGGGCTTTGTGCGCCAGTGCCTTGTTTGCCATCATGACGCTCACGTTTTTTGATGTCATTGGTCGCAAGGCGATGTCGCAGTCAATACCCGGGGCGTTCGAGATCACCGAGCTGTTGATGGTGATTGTGATTTTTTCGGCACTCCCTTTGGTGTCGCAGCGCGGCGAGCATGTGGTGTTCGATTCACTCGATCCATTCATGCCGGCGTGGCTGAGTCGAATCCAAAAAGCCTTGATCCATGCGGTCTGCGGGGCAGCGATGCTGGCTTTGGCTTATTTGATGTGGCGTACCGGCAATCAGTTCTCGCAAAATGGTGACATGAGTGCGCAGCTGCACATTGCCAAAGCACCATTCATCTACAGCATGGCTATTTTTTGCGGGATAACGGGTGTGATTCATTTTGCACAAATCGTTCAACCCAGCGCCGAATTGGCAGAGGGCGAAGGGGCAGCACTGTGATTGAAACCTTGATCGGCTTTGCTGCGATTTTTGCATTCGCACTCCTGCGTTTGCCGCTTGCTTTTGCGATGGGTGCGGTGGGATTAGGCGGCATCGCTTGGATGCGGGGCTGGGACGCGGCCTTGGCTTCTACGGCGCAGGTTGTCTATGAGACGGGCTTTGCGTACACGTTGTCGGTGATACCCCTGTTTATATTGATGGGTAATTTTGTTGCACGCGCAGGCCTTGCGCACGAGTTGTTTGCGGCGGCTTACGCCTTCATTGGCCACAAACGCGGCGGGCTGGCGCACGCCACGGTAGCTGCTTGTGCGGGCTTTGGTGCAATTTGCGGCTCTAGCATTGCAACGGCGGCTACGATGAGTAAGGTGGCTTACCCATCTATGAAAAAACTGGGCTACAGCGATGCTCTTTCTACCGGTGTGATGGCCGCTGGCGGAACCTTGGGCATCATGATCCCGCCCTCAACCATCATGGTCATTTACGGCATCATTACCGAGACCAACATCGGCCAGTTGTTTGCAGCGGGCGTGATTCCTGGCTTGTTGACGGCGCTGCTCATGATGGGAGGTATTGTTTGGATGACGGGGCACGACCCCTCGCATGCGCCTGCGGGCGAGCGGACATCTTGGCCTGATCGCTGGAAGGCTTTGCGCGGCATATGGGGCGTGGCTTTGCTGGTGGTGGTGGTGCTGGGCGGCATCTACGGTGGATTTTTTACCGCCACCGAAGGCGCTGGTTTTGGTGCTGCGGGGGCATTTTTGTTTGCATTGGCGCGGCGGCGCTTGACGTGGCGCTCGACTTACGAAGTGCTCGTCGAGTCGGCCCGTACCACGGGCATGCTGTTTACTCTGCTGATCGCAGCCACCATTTTTGCCAACTTTGTTAACTTCACCACCATGCCGGGTGACCTCAAAGAGTGGATCACGCACCTAGGACTCTCGTCCACCATGATCATTGTTGCCATGATGCTGATCTATATCGTGCTGGGCACGGTGATGGAGGAGTTGACCATGGTGCTACTGACCATTCCGCTGTTCTTCCCGATTGTGCAAAGCCTTGGCTTTGACCCAGTCTGGTTTGGTGTGCTCATTGTGATGATTGTTCAAATCGGACTTATCTCGCCACCAGTTGGCATGAATTTGTTTGTCATCAATTCGTTGCTACCCGCTGTGGGTCTATCGAACATCTTCAAAGGTTGCTGGCCTTTTGTGGTTGTGATGTGCGGTGTGCTGGCGATCTTGATTGCGTTTCCGTCAATAAGCCTGTGGTTGCCAAGCCTCATGAAATAGGGACGTGTTGCACCAGCGTGGTGTGGTGGACATGGGCAACTCCGTGACCACTAACCGCCCGTCAGTGTGCGTACATGGGTGACTACGCTGTTAGCCAATGCGTTCAGGTTGTAGCCGCCTTCTAGACTAGAGACAATGCGTCCGTTGCAATGCTTGCTGGCGATGCGCATGAGCTCTTTGGTGATCCATGCGTAGTCGGCCTCCGTCATGCCGAGCTGCCCAAGGTCATCGTCTTGGTGGGCATCAAATCCTGCGCTAATAAAAACAATTTCGGGCTTGAAAGCCTCTAGTTCATCGAGCCACCCTTCTTGAATCGCTTGGCGAATGCGCACGCCACTGGTTCCAGCCGCGATGGGGATGTTGTGCATGTTGCCTGCCACAGCGCCTGTGCCGCTGTGCGGATAAAACGGATGCTGAAAGATGCCAAACATCGCGACCTTGTCGTTGCCAGAGAAAATGTCTTCGGTTCCGTTGCCGTGATGCACATCAAAGTCGATGATGGCAACGCGGGAGAGACCATATTGTTCGATCGCGTACTGAACACCCACAGCCACTTGATTGAAAAAGCAAAACCCCATGGCTTGGTTGCGCGTGGCGTGGTGACCTGGCGGCCTCACGGCGCAAAAGGCGTTATCGACTTCGCCGCGCATGACGGCATCGGTTGCGGCAATGACCGCACCTGCCGCACCTGTTGCAGCGCCAAAGCTATACGGATTGAGGGTGGTGTCCGGGTCTAGTGGCCAATAACGCCGTCCATCGTTGTCAAATTGCTGAGCCAAGTCGATGGCGGCCTCGCAGGTTTCTTGGATGTGGCTCGCGCTGTGCGCCAGCGCCAGCTGCTCCAGCGATGCTTCGGGTGCGGTTTTGCGAATCACGTGCTCGTTCAGACCGCTGGCTGCCATCTTCGCTTCAATCGCGGCAATGCGCTCGGGGCACTCGGGGTGGCCGCGTCCCATTTCGTGGCGCAGCGAATCGGGGTGGGTGAAAAAGGCGGTTTTAAAAATGGTTTTTTTCATGGCGCGAGGGGCTATTGAATCGGTACGCAGATTTTGGTTTCCCAGTCGTTGCTACTACTGGCTTGCATGGGGTTGATGGTGTAGACCTCAAGAGCGGGCCGACTGTTATCAACTTTCAGCTTGTTCATTTTGACGTGACCATAGGC